>CAYNLX010000010.1:0-11309 GCA_964398265.1 uncultured Muribaculaceae bacterium
CCACCATGTAGCATAAGTAGAGAATTTAAATCCTTTATCATAATCAAATTTTTCTACTGCCTTCATTAGTCCTATGTTACCTTCTTGAATTAAATCTAAAAATAATAATCCTCTTCCAACATATCTTTTAGCTATAGAAACAACTAAACGAAGATTTGATTCTGCTAAAATATTTTTTGCTTCTTCATCCCCATTAGCAACTCTAATTGATAATTCAGCTTCTTCTTCATTACTTAATAAGTTAATTCTACCAATTTCTTTTAAATACATTCTAACTGGATCATTAATATTTACATCCTTAGTTATTTCTTCAACATCAAGTATAATTTTTTCTTCATTATCTTTCTTTTTTGAAGAATCTGAATTTTGATCAGAATCTTCACCAGTAATAACTTCAATGTTATTTTCTATAAAGGTATTATAAAGATTATCTAATGTATCACTATCTATATCTAAACCTTTTAATGAATCTGCTAATTGTTCAAATGTAATGTGACCATTTTGATTATCACCTAAAATTAATAAATCTGCCGTTCTTTCTTCTAAACTTTTTACTTCATTTACTACTATTTTTTTTGCCATTATTCTACACTTCCTTTTTTTAATTGAGCTATTTTTTCTGCTATTATTATTTTTTTATTTATATCAGTTTCCTTATTTAATTTATTTTTCAATATTGTTATTTCATATTTTTCATTATCTTCCTTAACTAATTTTATATATAAATTAAACTCCAAATTATCAATCTCATCAGTATTATTTTTACCAATAATACTCATTACTGTACCTAACGCATGCTCATTTTTATTTATATATGAGATAAAATCTGCAAGATTAATAAATTTATTAGTTTCATAAAAATATATAATTTCATTTGCAACATCTCTATATATTTTTTTATTAAAGTAACCTACTTTATTACTAAATGCTTTAATATATTTCACATCATTCATCATATAAAATAACACTTTTTCACAAGCAGTATCATATTTAGTTTTTTTATTTTCTATTAATATAACTTTTTCTTTTATTAATATATCTTTTTCTTTTTTTGTGTTATTAATTTTATCTTTGAGTAATTCTAGAGATATATCAAATTCTTTACTTAATTTATTAATAGTTAATTCCTTTAAAATATCATCATCAGAATCCTTTAGATGTTTTAACACTTCATTAATATATTTCGTTACTTCTAAAGAATTATTCATATTAATATCTTTTTTTAAATAATTCATTCTAAAATCGTTATATGATATTAAATTATTTAGATTATTTTTAAATAATTCAATACCAAATTTAATTATATATTCATCAGGATCTTTTGCATCAGATAGCCTAATAACATCTACTTCTATATCATTTTTAATTAACTCTTCTCCTACTGAAAATGTAGCTATTTCTCCAGCATTATCATTATCTAAACACAGTACTATTTTACATCTTAGTTTTTTTAAAAAATTTGATTGATTAATAGTAAGGCTTGTTCCCATTAATGCCACAACGTTTCTTATACCTTCAGAGTATAATCTTATCGCATCCATAAAACCTTCAACTATAATTATTTGTTTTTTTTGTTTGACTTCTATTTTTGCTCTATGATAATTAAAAAGTAATTCTCCTTTTTTAAATATTATTGTTTCTTTAGTATTTACATATTTACTGTCACTTTCTGATTTATATATCCTACCAGAAAAGCCTACTACGTTTCCATTAATATCTTCTAAAGGGAAAATTATTCTTTTTCTAAACACATCATAATAATTTACTCCTGTTTTATTTATTAATCCTAAAGAAATTAAATCATTTTTAGAATAGTTTTTCTTCTCTAATACCTTTAATAATGAATCAACATTATCTAACGATAATCCGATTCTAAACTCATTAATTATATTTTCATTAATATTCCTTTTTATTAGATAATCTTTAGCAATTTGTCCTTCTTTTGTATTTATATTATTTTGATAAAACTTTAATGCAGTATCCATAATTTTATAATTATTATCATTTGTTGTTTCTTTTTTAGATACTAAATCTTTGCTTAAATTAATTCCAGATTTTTTAGCTACTATAGAAACACTTTCTGCAAAAGAAACATTTTCATAATTTTCTACAAAAGTAAATACATTACCAGTTGCTCCACATGAAAAACATTTATATATTTGTTTATCTTCAGATACACTCATACTTGGCGAATGATCATTATGAAAAGGACACACACAAAAATAATTCTTTCCTTTTTGAGTTAAAGAAATATATGATCCAATAATATCTACAATATTAGATGATTGTCTAATACTATTAATTTCATCTTGGTCAATAAAAGACATATTTTTCGCCTCTATATATATTTATTAAAGGTAAATAACTAATTTCCTTTATTTTTATAGAAAAAACTTAAAAAAAGCATCTTTTTTTTAACAAAAAGTGCTTTTTTAATATTAATTTAAATATTTTTTGTTTATTAATGGAGTAAATAATGAACAAATTGCAATTGATATATATATACATTCACTATTTAAAAATATAGATGTTGCTATCATAGTAAATACTAATAAAAAAGAATATACTCTTCTTCCTTTATAGGATAAAGGCGTAGCTTCCAACATTGGAGCAATAAAAATTGATGCAAATATAAATCCATTTGATAGTACATTATTAGTAAAAATACTAGCATCTTTCATTATAAAAGACAATAATAAGCTTAAAATAGAATATAAAGATATTACTATTAATGGTATTTCCTTTTTATATAATTTTGTACTACATAAATAAGCATAACTAATTAAGCATAAGAAAACACTAGTATTTGATATTCCTCCAACTGATCTTCCAAAAAAAGTATCAAATATTGATAAATCTAATATAACTGAACTTTCATATGCATTTTGATATGTAGATATAGAAAAAAAGAAAAAAGAAAAGCAGAATATTATTTTACTAAAAGCAATACTATTAATATTTAATACTTTAATATTTTCTAAAATTTTTAATACTAAACATGATACTATTATTGTACAAATAAATAATAAAATATTAACTTTTGGCTGAACTATCATACCAATCATAAAACCATTAATAATATTACTATTAACAAAAATGTTATACTCTTGATTCTTTATTAAATAATATATCCTATCAATAATAACAAACAAGAAAGCTCCTAAAAAAGGTAAATATAATGGTTTAAACATTTGTATAAAAGTTATTAATTCTTTTTTATAAAGATATACTCCATTTTTGTAAAACCCATATAATACTAATGGTAACAATGCTATAAATAAACTAATAATATATTTTTTTAAAGAATTTTTTGAATGTATAAAAGGATTTTTAATCTTATTCATTTTCATCAACTCCATCTTTAGTATTTATAAGATCAATTTGACTAGGACATAAATATTCGCATACATTACACATAATGCAATCTTTACTATATTTATCTGTGATAGGATTTAATTTCATTGGGCAATTATTTATACATTGGCCACATTTAATACAAGCTTTTTCCTTATAATTATCAATTGTATTATATAAAATACCTTTAGTATTATAATCTATTATATATTCATCAATT
The DNA here is from genome assembly GCA_964398265.1 of uncultured Muribaculaceae bacterium. Taxonomy (GTDB): domain Bacteria; phylum Bacillota_I; class Bacilli_A; order RF39; family UBA660; genus CAYNLX01. The sequence continues at coordinate 3,575 of CAYNLX010000010.1, forward strand.
TTAATATTTCTTCCGCTTAATAATCCATTTTCTATATAATAATAATCTTTATCTTTATTTACCTTAATTTCATCATCAAATAATGCTTTAATGGGAGAATATAATTTACAATTAACAACTTTTGGATTTACTATACCATTTCCAGAAATTGTAATATATTTTTCTGTTATAGGTGAATTCTTTTTTAATATATTCCCTATCTCATTAATATCATTAATATCCAAAACTAAATAATTATCTTTTATATTCGAAATTACTGTTTGACTAACTACTTTTGGATAATTAAATGGGTATATATCCCCAATAATCTTTAATTTAATTTTAGGATAAGTACCTATATGATCTATTACATTGCTTACCATATCTTTATCTATATTTTTAATAATTAAAAATAATTCATCTATATTAAATATCTCACTTATAGCATCAATAGTCTCTAATAAATCATCTAAATAATTATTAATTAAAAAAACATTAGACACTATATATGGTTCATTATCTGCACCATTAATAATTAAATAATCTATTTGTTCGTCTAATAATAATCTATTAACTAATTCAAACACTCTATTACTACCATATTTATTAAGTAATGATCTAGCCTTCTCTTTACTTAACTTAGAAATATCAGTTTTAATACCAAATTTCTTTTCTTTTTTTTCTTTAAAATCATTTTTAATTACTAAAAATTCTTGTTTATTTATATTTTTTATTCCCAAGCATATTCCACTTATCGAAGAAAACTTTTTATCATTAATTGATTCCATTACTAATTGATTCTTATAAATATAATCTTTTTCTTTAACTAATAATCTATCTGAACTATTATATTTTATACATATACATTCCGTATTTAGATAATCAAATATTCTACTAGATACTTTAATACTATAATCTCTATTTATATGTAGAAAAGAACTCATAATACCACCTATCTTTTTCATATATTCATTATACAATAAAAAACATCTAATTTCCAATTATTTAGATGTTTTATCATTATTTAAATATTGAGTTAATTGAATGGCTACATTTTTCGGTATAATATTAGATAAATCTTCTACTGAAGCATTTTTAATATTAGTTATATTTTTGTATTTTAATATCAATGCTTTCTTTCTTTCTTTTCCTATTCCACTTATATTATCTAAAGTACTAGAGATAGTTCCTTTACTTCTTATTTGTCTATGAAAATTGATAGTAAATCTATGAACCTCATTTTGAATATTCTCTAAATAATGAAACAAATTACTCATCTTATCAATATTATATATCTCTAATGTGTCCCCATCTAACAACTCGCTAGTTTTATGTTTATCATTTTTTACTAAACCACATATTTTTATATTTAATGATAGAGAATCTAATATTTCTTTACAAGCATTAATTTGCTGTATTCCTCCATCTAATAATATTAAATCAGGCTTTTCTGCTTTTTCCACCAACATTCTTTGATATCTTCTATATAAAATTTCTTTCATAGCATTATAATCATCTTTTACAGCAGAATTAATTTTATACTTTCTATAATCTTTTTTTGCAGGTATTCCATTTTTAAAAACTACCATCCCGCTTACATAATAACTTCCAAATAAATTAGAATTATCAAAAATATCTATTCTGTATAAAGAACTTAATTTTAAAATATTTTTTAATTCTTCATTAGCATTATAATTTTTTTCTTCATTTTTATAGTTCATTTCAAAATAATTATTTAAATTTAATTTCGCATTTATATATGCCATATCTAACAATTTTTTCTTTTTCCCTTTAGATATAGTTTGAAGTTTATTATTTAAAATATTATTTAGATTACTAGTATATAAATTATTAGGAACTAAGATTTCTTTAGGAATTTCATGTTTAGAATAAAAGTTTGCTATATAAGTCTCTAAAGAATCTAATTCATCTTCATAAAAAGTAAATATGTCATCATGCCTTCCAATAATCTTTCCTCTTCTTAAAAAGAATATTTGTAAAGATATATAATTTTTATCATAATAGTAATTTATTACATCTCTATTAATTAAGTCATTTAATTCAACTTTTTGTTTATCTAAAATTATATTAATATATTGGAGTTCTCTTTGTAATTCTAATGCTTTTTCAAAATTTAGAGATTCACTAAATCTATTAATTCTTTCTAATAATTTATTTTTTATAAATTTTTCATCACCATTTAAAAATTTAGTTATTTCTTCCTCCATCTTTAATATAGTATTATTATTAATATTCTTAACACAATATCCTAAACATTCATTTATATGATAAAAAAGGCATACTTCTTTAGGGCTTCCTTCACATTTTTTTAATGGATAAAGTCTATTAATTAAATCCACTATTCTTCTAGCAGCATATGCATTAGGATATGGTCCATATATCTTTCTGTCATTTTTTTTCTTTATATTCAAATATCTAACAATTTTTAATTTAGGATATGGTTTACTTATATATTCAATATATGGATAACTTTTATCATCTTTTAACAAAATATTATATTTTGGTTTATATTCCTTAATTAAATTTAATTCTAATATAAACGATTCTAATTCACTTGAAGTTACAATATATTTAAAATGATCTATTTCGCTAACCATGATAGCAGTTTTTCCAGTTAATGTCTTACTAAAATATGATTTTAATCTTTTATTTAAGTCTTTAGCTTTTCCAACATATATTATTATATTATTCTTATTATACATTTGATAGCTTCCAGGTTTATGTGGAACTAGAGACAATTCATTTTTAAACATAAGTACCTCCTATAAGTATTATTATACTATAATATTTATAAAAAATAAGATATAATTGTATTGGTGAATTAAATGAAATTATTAAATGAATATACATTACTAATTAAAAAATCCAAATTCATAGGACTTTTTTATGAAGTAGATAATATTGAAGAGATAGATCAAATAATTAAAAAGATTAAAATAAAATATAAAAATGCTACTCACTTTCCATATTGTTATAAAATAAACAATGTTGTTAAAAAAAGTGATGATAAAGAGCCAGTAAATACAGCTGGTACACAAATATATAAAATAATTGAAACTTATAATTTAAATAATGTATTAATAGTAATAGTAAGGTATTTTGGTGGAATTAAATTAGGCATTGGAACGTTATTAAGAAGTTATTTAAAAACTGCTAAAGAAACAATAAAAGAAGTTATTAAATAACTTCTTTTATAAAACTTTCTATTTCTTCTTTTGATTTATATCCTACAAAAGAATTTAATAAAACTCCATCTTTATATATAAATACGTTTGGTATAGACATGACTTTGTTTTCTTTGGCTATATCTTGAAAATTATCAACGTTAATTTTTAAAATGTTGTAATTCTCTAATTCTTCCAAAACACTTCCTAACATTTTACATGGTCCGCACCAATCTGCATAAAAATCCACTATCCAAACTCCATCTTTTATTAGTTCCTTATAATTTTCTTTTTCTAAATGTAGTATCATATTAATCCTTTCTATACTTGATAGTCCTATTTAATAATTCATCAATATTATCTACCTTAATTTTACCTTTTTCTATAAGCTTTTCGACTGCATCAGTTCCAATAATATTATTATTTAGCATTATTTCTAATGATGCAGTATTAATTTCGTTACTTGTTGCATTTTTATAAGTATCTTTTAATTCATATATTTCTGTAATAGTATTATAACCATTTTCAGCTATTCTAGATAGTATTGGGGTACTTACAATAATTCTTTCTGCATATTTACTATTACTTATTAAATCTTTAGTATAACTAATCTGTTGCATAATAAATAATGCAAAAAATAGTATTATAAACGATTCTAATAAGCCAAATATTGCTCCTAAAATCTTAGATGGAATTCCAAGTACAATAGTATATTTTAATAACTTTTCAATAACACCGGTAATCTTCAATAATAATTTTAATACAGCTGCTAACACAACATAAATAACTAAAAAAGCTAGTGCTTGATAAATTAAAATATTTAATACTGATACTCCTTCAAAAAAACCGCCAAATTTAAAAAATGGAAGATAAGTATAAAAATATACTGACACTACATCTTTTAATAGCCAAGCAAAGGTAATTAATACAATGTTTCCGATAAACATTACAGCACTTTGTATAACTCCTCTTTTAAAACCAACAATAGCCCCCATAATTAATACTAAAAAAACAATTGCATCTATAATAGTAATAGTCATATATTCACATCCTTATATTAATTATATTACAAACTTAGTGAAAATAAAAGTTTTTTATGCTAAAATTATTTTGAGGTGCAAATATGACAATAGTATTTAAAGTAAGTGATAATGTTAAACAAAAGATGATAGAATATTATGATCCAATTAAAAGAGATAAAACGCCACCATATGCTATATTTCAAGCTGATGAAGGTGGTTCCATAATTACTCTTTATGAATCAGGTAAAGCAATGTTTCAAGGCTTGAGTGCTGATATTGATGCAAATCTATGGATTGATATGGAAAAACATTTGAATAATAGAACTATTACTGTTGAAGATAACAATAATAAAAAAGAAGAAGAAAAAGATCTTAGATTTATTAATAAGAGTACAATAGGTTCAGATGAAGTTGGTACTGGAGATTATTTTGGTCCCATTATAGTAACTGCATCTTATGTTGATAAAAATAATATTCAATTTATGCAAGAACTAGGAGTAAAAGATTCAAAAAAAATAACTGATGAGAAAATATTAAAAATTGCTCCATTAATAATTAAAAAAATTCCATATGTAACTTATATATTAGATAACAAAAGTTATAATGAAAATTATAATACAGATGTTAATATGAATAAGATTAAGTCTATTCTACATAATAAAGTTCTTTATAATTTATTACAAAAAGATAATTATAAATATGATTATATTGTTATTGATCAGTTTGTGTATCCAAAAAAATATTTTGAACATATTAAATTAGTAAAAGATAAAATAAAAAATATAACATTTACTACTCATGCTGAAGATAAATGTTATAGCGTTGCAGCATCATCTATAATTAGTAGATATTTATTCTTAAAGGAAATGGATAAATTATCTAAAAAAATTGGATTTACTATTCCAAAGGGAGCCGGTACATTAGTAGATGAAGCAGGTAAAAAGATAATAGAAAAATATGGAAAAGAAAAATTAAAAAATATTGCCAAAATTAATTTTAAAAATACAGAAAAAATAGCTGCTATAAAATAGCAGCTATTTATATATTTAAAATAAAATTATTTAATAATATTTCTTTGTCACATAATCCACTTTTAATAGAAATATCCATCTTTGCAAGTTCTAATAAAAATTTTGATAATTCTTCTTTTGTATATTTGTAGCTATTTTCCACCGCTTTAGTAAACGCATATCCAAATAGTTTTATAGAAGAAGAAATTTCTTTTTCATTAATTCCATTATCAATATATGATTTAATTTTGTACATATTTCTGTATTGATTAGAAATTATACTAATAATATAAATAGGATCAACATTAAGAAGAAGTAATTCATCAAATAGCGAAAATACTAATTTTTTATTTCTATCTATTAATGCATTAGTAAAGTTATATACGTTATCATCAATAGTTTTTCCAACTAAATTTACTACATCTTCATAAATTATAGTTGATTCATTAGAATAAAATATTTCAATTTTTTCTATTTCATTCATTATCAAATCATAATTATTAATACAAGATTTAACAATATATTGAGCAGTTTTATAATCAATATTTTTATCTATTTTTTTAAATTTATTTATAACTTTTTCAATTAGATCTTTTTCATAATATTTTTTTTGTAAAATTATTTTTTTATTATCTTGAAAATATTTAGAAATTCTTTTTTTTCCATCAATTTTATCCGAAATAAAAACAACTATGTTATCTGTAGAATTTAAAAATTTAATTATATGTTCATATTCTTTTTCTGTTAAGTTTTTTGTATTAAAAATGTTCGCATTATTAATAATTACTAATTTTTTTTCACTAAATAAAGTCAAATAGCTTGCATCATCAATAATATCATTAATACTATCTTCATCCAAATTAAACTTATTAATCACTAAGTTATTTTTATTAATTTTATTTATTTCTTCATCAATTAAATATCTAGAAGTACCTATAATTAAATATGAATTCATAAAATCACCTATATAATTATAACACGTAAAATTATGAACATAAAGATTAGTTTTTTGTTACTGATACAATAACTCCTGTTTTTTGATTTATAATAAAATTATATGTTTCGCCATTATATATACCTGTTGCATGTTTATTACTTTCATTTATTGTTCCACCACCACTTGGAACACTAACATCATCTCTATTAGCACCAAAAGTATTTACAAAATAATCCTTTACTATTTCAATTAAATCTTCAAATGACCCTGCTAGCCAAGATTGTTGATTACTATATACTACAGTTCCATCAGTTACACTATGATAAAAAGTATATAATACTTTATTATAAATAATTTTAGTTTCATATGCACATACACTATTATATATACTTGCTACCGTTTGCGCATGAAAACGATTGTCAAAAGGAATACCTATACTAGCAAAACTTGCAGTAATTGCTTCTTCCCTAGAAAAATTCATTTTTATTTTCTCACATTGAGAAATACTGCCTTTTCTACTATTATTAGTTGAAGATTGAGTTTGATTATTATTACTTTCTGTAGAAGAATTCTTTTTCTCTTCTGCTAATTTCTTTTCTTCAGCTAATTTCTTTTCTTCTGCTATTTTCTTTTCTTCAGCTAATTTTTCTTCTAGAGCTTGTTTTTCTTGTTCCTTTTTCGTTTCTATTAACTCATTTATTTCTTTAATAGATTTATCTTTTAATTCATCAAATGACAAATCACTATTTTCTTCAATAACACTATCAATATAACTGGATTTGCTAGGAGAAATACCATAATTCTTAGCTTTATCCTTATCATCTTCTGAAACATTTTCTAAAATAATATTACATTCTACATTATTATTTTTAAGACTTGTAGTAACTAATTCAACTACTTCAGATTCAATATTTTTCCCAGTTACATTAATTAAAATATAATTATCAGTTTCATTTAAGTAATTGTGTTTAACTAATTCATTACTAATATTATCTATTGTTTTCTCTAATGAGTAACCTTTAAAAATAATATCATTTAAAATTTTCTTTCCATCATCATTTAATGCAACTACATTTAAAACTTTATTATTTTTATTTAAGCTAATCTCTACACTTGGATTTATATCCATAGTAATAATAGAAATTACTTTATTTAGTTTACTATATCTCCAAGAAAATACCCCTATTATTAATAATAATATTAAGTTTATAACTATAATTAAAATTATCTTTGTTCTTTTTTTCATTCTACACCTCTACTATTATATAGTATACCATATTTATAAAATATAAATATATTTTTTTAAAAAAAGGAAAAAGAGATCTCTCTTTTTCTATATTAAAACATTATATATAATGTATTATATTTTATGAATACTAATAAATAATGTATAGTTAATTACCTATGGAGAATAATAATTAACTTTATATTTATTTTTATTTATTTCATACATAATAGTTCCTTGTAAATCAGTTCTATATATAATAGTACCATTTAAATTATCTAATGTTTCTTTATTTGGGTGACCAAATTTATTATTTTTTCCTACTGAGATAATAGAATATTTTGGATTAATATTGTTTATAAAATTATTACTTGAAC
>CAYNLX010000010.1:11319-18567 GCA_964398265.1 uncultured Muribaculaceae bacterium
GTTTTAGAACCATGATGTCCAACCTTTAACACTTCAATATTATTTAAATTATATTTACTTATTAAATCTAATTCTACTCTTTTTGAAGCATCACCCATCAATAGAAATTTAAAATTATTTATATTAATATATGTAATAATACTATTATCATTTTCATTATAGTAATCCTTAAGATTAATTGTCTTTATATAGCTATTATCTATTTTTTTAATTATATTAATATTTTCTTTTAATATAGTTTGCTCTAAATCATTATATTCACCCATATTAAACATAATATTATCTACTTTAAATTTAGAAATAATATTAAGAGCTTCTTTTGCATGATCTTCATCTCCATGAGTAATTATAAGAAGATCAATATTTTTAATACCTTTACTTTTTAAAAAAATAATTATATTATCACTTATATTAAATTTTTTTTCTTTTATTTCCCATTCTTCTAATTTATAATCAATTTTTCCTCCAGTATCAATCATAATTACTCTTTTATCGTGCATAAATAAAGAACAATCTCCTTGGGATACGTCAAAAAAATAAATATAACTTTTATTATCAAATTTAATAATAATATTAGATAAAATAATTATAGTAATACAAAATATAATAGAATATTTTATTTTTTTAAAATAAATAATTAAAACATAATATAATAAAAAGAATAATAGATTAATTTTGGGAATATTAATTATAATATTATATTTAGATAAATATATGGAAATATAACTTAAAAGTTTAACTAAGTTCAAAAAAACTGGATCAAGCATTTTAAATATAAAAGTAATTAAAGAAAAAGGATAAATAATAAAACTAACAAAAGGAACAAAAAAAATATTATTTAATAAGCATAATATATTTATTTCATAAAAATTAACAACTGTAATGGGAAAACTAAATAGAAAAGCCACTAAACTAACAAGTAATATATTTATAAAATATTTTTTATTTAAATATTGACTATATAATATAAGTCCCGTAGAAGTCATTACACTATATTGAAAACCTATGTCATAAATGAAATTTGGATTAATTATCAATAATATAGAAATAGTTAATATGCAAATATTTATTGTTTTAATATTTGTGTAATAAATCTTATTTAATAATAGGAGTATAAAAAATATGGTTGATCTAACTACTGAAGCAGAAAAAGAAGTAATAAAACAATAAAATAATAAGAATAAGCTTACTATTAAATATCTCTTATTTTCTTTTATATGTATTCTTTTTAAAATAGTAAGTAAAATTAAAGCAAATAAATTTATATGCATACCTGATATAGCAAAAAGATGACTTATTCCATTTTTACTAAAACTAGTAATATCTTCTTGTTCTATAAAATCTTTCTTTCCAGTAATAAAAGTAAATAAATAATCTTTTGATTTATAAGTGTTTATTCTATTAAAAATATTATTTTTAATTTTAAAAAATATATTTTTAGATTGATTTTCAATTGTTAACGTTTTAATCTCATATAAATAATATATTTTTTTATGTAATAAATATTTTTTATAATTAAATGTATTAGGAATAGTATTATTATTTGGATTACTTAAACTACCTGATATTTTTATTAATGTTTTATATCTAATATTATTTAATAGATACTCTTTCTCTTTTGGAGAAGAAATATAATAACTACATTTAATTTTTTCTTTTGATTTAACTATCATAGATAAATAATTACCATCAATTTTAAAAGATTCTACACTTACTATTAAATCAGTATTATTAATGTCTAATTTACTTGCATTATTAATATTAATTCTTAAAAAAGAAAAGATTAAAACTAAAACTAATAATAAATAATATATATAATTATAAAGTAATATTTTCCTTAATTTTAGCAAATATACTTTCTCCGATTCCAGACACTTTTAATAACTCATCTATAGATTTAAAACCAGAATTTATATTTCTATATTCAATTATTGCTTCTGCTTTAGTTTCTCCAATCCCAGATAATGTCATTAATTCTTCTTTTGTGGCATTATTTATTGATATTTTTTTATTACTTTCTATAATTACTTCTGTAGAATTATTAGTTGAAGATTCATTATTAGTAGATATATTATTAGAATCATTAGTTGAAGTATTATTATAATCACTTACTATAACACTACATTCCTTTTCAATACATTCACTACACTCTACTTGATTACATACGCATTCGTTATTAGATATTGATTGTTCAGTATTTATTGATACTTTATTATCACTAATTTCTTTTGTAGAATAAATATATATCATCATTTCTTCAGACAATTTCTTACTTAAATTAATGTTTTTTACATAAGCATATTTAGTTAATCCACCTGCTTTTATTACTAAATCATTAATTATTTCTCCTTCATTTACTAAATAAACACCTGGTTTCTTTACGCTACCTTTAATATCAACATAAAAACTATTATTCTTAGTTTCATAGTTTTCATCAACACTTTCATTAGTAGCTAAAGCTAAGTTATTTTGATTTAATGATTCCTTATTTTTATTTGTTGATAAAGCATATATAGTAATAGGAACTAATAATATTAAAAGCGACATAGTTATTATTAATTTTTTATTTATAAATCTTTTTATAATATCACCTCCTTCATTACTTATATATTTCATAGAAGATGATATTCCTTTAAAAAAAATTAAAAATTAAATTTTCTTAATTTCTAATCTCTTTTTATTAATATTTGTTTCTATAGCAACTTTTTGTGTTATAAATAACATTATAACTATATTTATAGCAAAGGAACCACCATAGCTTAATAAAGGAAGAGGTACTCCAGTCAATGGTATTAATCCGAATACTCCTAAAATATTTACCAAAATGTGGCATAATAAAAATAAAAACGTTCCATATGCTAATAAAGATCCTCTTAAAGTAACCGATTCTTTTGATATTTTATATATTCTATATAACATTACTGAATATCCTATTAAAACTAAAACACCACATATTGCACCTAATTCTTCACAGATTACAGGAAAAATAAAGTCTGTATGACTTTCTGGTAAATATAAATATTTTTGTGTTGAATTTCCTAACCCTTTGCCAAAAAAGCCTCCTTCATTAATAGCGATAAAGCCATTACATAATTGATAGCCTGTTTCTTCTGTATATCTAGAACAAGGATTGAAATAATTAAATCTTTTAAATCTTTCATTATTAATTAATGATGAACCAAATAATAAGACAATCGTTCCAATTATAATTAATAAACCAAAAATTATTTTATATATATTTTTTTTATGAGTTTGAATATAAGGAACTGACATAAACAAAAAAAATATTATTGTACAGAATATAACCGCACCGCCAAAATCTGGTTGAGCTAAAATTAATAAACAAGCAGCTCCTCCAAATATTAAAGGTGTTAAATAATAAAAAGGAAGTTTATTATTATCATTTTTAATTCTTCCGAAAAAAGCTGCAATATATATAATCATAATTGACTTTGCAAATTCAGCTGGTTGAATAGAAAATCCAAAGACTTTAATCCAGCTTTGAGAATTATTTATTATTATTCCATAACATAATACATATATTAATGAACCAAACATACCAATAATTAATAAAGGAGTTAATTTTTGATATATTTTTGTAGGAAAAAAAATTAAAACTATTGAACCAATAAGTCCTAATAAAATTGCGATTAATTGTTTAATAAAAAAATAATAAGAACTTTTGTTATAACGTAATACTGCTGATATAGAAGATGAACTATAAATCATAATTAATCCAAATACTATAAAAACAAACGTTACTATTAATAATGGTATATCCATATTTCTAATTAGTTTCTTCATTATTTCACCTTACATTTATAATAACACAATAAAAGATTTATATAAAGATTTTTAGAATAAATGGGTGATTCTATTGTCAAAACTGTGTCTTTAATAATAAACTATAATAGATACATAAAGGAGGTATAAATATGTATTACTATGGTAATAATGGCTACTATGGTGGCTATGGAAATTATATGCCAACTCAAAATCCTTGTTGTGGTGGTGGATATGCTGGCTATACTAGCGGATATGGTATAGGCGCTGCAATATGGATAGTTTTATTTATTTTATTAGTAATAATAATTGGAGCTGGCTGGAATTGGAATCTTAACTAAATGGAAGTTTTTACTTCCTTTTTTTATTATTTATGGTAAAATATCATTGTTAGTGGGTGGTAAAAGTGAAACTTCCAGATATTATAATATTAGATGAAAAAGAAAAGGTACTACATGAAAAAAGTGAAATAGTTTCTTTTCCGCTTTCAAAAGAAGATAAAAATATAATTAAAGATATAATTTCTTATTTAACAATAAGTCAAATAGAACCAGAAAGAAAAAAATATGATTTAAGAGCTGGTATGGGACTTGCGTTTGTTCAATTAGGTATACTTAAAAGAATATTTGTAATAGTTCATGAATATGAAGAAGGAAAATTTAAAAACTATATAGTAATCAATCCTGAAATTATAAGCGTAAGCGAAGAAATGATTTATGTTGAAGAAGGAGAAGGCTGCCTAAGTGTTAATAGAGATGTTGAAGGAATAATTGGTAGACATGCAAGAATGACCATTGAAGCATATGATGAAAATGGTCAAAAATACGAAATTAGAATAAGAGAAGAATTATCAGTAGCATTTCAACACGAAATAGACCATTTAAATGGAATATTATTTCCAGATTTAATAGATAAAAAAAATCCATATAAAAATATGGAAAATATGAGAGAAATATAAAATATTTTTCTCTTTTTAAATATCTTTAAAAATTCTTTTAATACTATACATTCCTAGAATCAAAGAAATTACTTCATAAATATAATTATTATTATAAACTTTAAAATAACTATGTCTTTTTAATTTATTATTCTTATCAATTAATTCATCAATTGCGCCAATTTTTTCTTCTCCTTTATAAATAACACCTTTCATCGTATCATCCAAAGATTCAATATAATAATCAGAATTATTTATTTTAAAAATTGTCTTATTTAAGTTAAACTTTTTTGAAACATTATATTTACAAACATTTTTAAATGTTATTTTTTGATTTACTATAAATATATTAGACTTTCTTATATACCCCACTTTATTTTCAAATGGATCATAAATATTATATGAAGCATTATTAAATAGATTTTGTTTAATTTTAAATAATATTCTAGAAGAACTATCAGTTATATATTCAGTATGATCAAATTTTCTATTATCAGTAGTAATCATAAATAAATCTACAAAATTTTTATTGTCTATTATATTTTTATACTCGTTATATGATGGTTCAATATAACCAAGTTCTTTAATAATATTAATATCTTTATTACCATTATTACGTATTAAAAAGAAAATAGTAATAATATACATAATTATAAATATTAATATAAATATGAAGTCAGGTAATAGTAATTCTTTATAATTAACCTTATAAGATAAAGCTATATATACTATTATAAATACTATAGTCGTAAAAATTATTTTTAAACTTTTTTTCATTCAAACACCTCACTAATAAATTTTTTATTATAAACACATTTCTGTAGTTTCTTCTAAAGGTTCATCAAATCTATAAAATAGTATTTCACCTTTTTTACCTTCTTTACTGTCACAATTCCAAATAAACTCTTCATAATTTAACTCTTTATACTTTAAGCTAGATAAATAATAATTATTCTCTATAATATCTTTCTTTACAGTTAAAAATATATATTCTTCACTATTAACTTCTCCCCATTGAAAATAATATTCATTATTATTTACTCCAATTAAATCATAATCACTTTCTTCAAATAAATATTTTAAAGTATTATCGCTTAAAATAATTCTTTCCGGATATAAATGTAAAGAAGATGTTTCTATATTTCTTTTTTCACATTCTTTTTTCATTTTAATACTTTTTTTAATTCTGTCCACTATTTCATAAGGTAAAAAATTTTTAGAACTTTCTACATTATTTAATGATACTAAATCATAATTAAATAAATCATTTATTAATGGGTAAACATCTGCTAATTCTTTTTCCATATTTTCTAAATCATTTACTAAAATTTCACTCATTTTGTTTTTAAAATCATTTAATTCTAAATAATTTAAAACATCCTCAATAGACATTTTATAAATATTATCATGTAAATATTTTATCTTATTATAATAATCTTTGTTCTTACATTTTCTTAATAAGAAAGGAAGTAAAAAACCAGCAATAATATATTCAGTTAATTGATTATTTACATCAATAATATCATCATCCAAAATACTAATATCATAATTATAATTATAATCACTTTTATAATAATCCATATAATTATCCCTAGATATAGAACCATATTTATCATATACCATTAATATTTTTATAAATCTTCTTAAATAATTAGCTACTCCGTAAAAATTAAGCATATCTAAGTATTTATAAATCAAAGCATCTTTTTTATAATTAGTTTTTTCTAACCAATCAATGTACATAAATTCTTCTAAAAAAGCAATTGCTTCAGTAAATAATTCTAGTGATTCACTTGTTTTATTTGATTTAAAATCTTTATAGTGACTCAATTCGTGAACTAAAATAATAGAATCTGTTATAACTCCATTATTAGGTATTAAAATAGATTTAATATCATCATTTATATCTCTAACATTTCCAAAGGTTAAAAATTCTAATATTTCTGTACTAGAATGATAATCAGTATTATTTACATCAAAATTATTTAAATCTAATTCTCCATTAGAAATTATTTTTTCTATATTAAAATCAATATTATTATCTTTATAAAATTTTTTAATCAATTCTATTTCTTCTATAAAACTTGTTTTACTAAATGAATTCATATTAATATTAGCACTTTGTAAGGAAAAAAGATTATCAAAAACAATTAAATAATAATTACACATATTCAAAATAATATCTAAATTATCTATAATGCTAGGAAAATATTTATAATTGTCATTTAAAAAATCGTTTAATATATTATTATATCTTTTTTCTACAATACTCATCATATTATCTATTCCTTTTACTATGTTATTATTATAACATGTATTGTATTGAACATAAAGATTTAAAATTATTTATTTTAAAATCTTATATCTATTAAAAACCAACTTTTTATCAAAGTTGGTATATTTTATAATTAATGAATTGATTTTGCTTTTACTACATATTTTCCTTCTGGAACATATCCAAAAAAATATTTTCCTTCTCTATTTGTTGTAGTAACGTTTAATAAACTTTCTTTATTGTCTTCTTCATC
>CAYNLX010000011.1:0-16884 GCA_964398265.1 uncultured Muribaculaceae bacterium
TGACCGCTTTCTTTTGCATAAATATCTAAATTAGAAATATCATAGTCTATAGTCTCAATTTTCATTACTTCTTTTTCTATTTTTTTATAATCAACAAAAACTAAAAAGCCGGTTACGTCTAATAAATCATATAATAATGTTTTTAGTTGTTTCCTAAATGTTTTAATAACTCCTGGAGCTAAATAATAATCAAAAGCAGGAATACTTTGTCCACCATGTTGATCATTTTGATCAGATTGAATTGCTATTGCTGCTAATGCTGAATAACTCATAATATCATTAGGTTCTCTTAAAAATCCATGTCCTGTAGAAAAACCGTTTTTAAATAATGAATTAAGATCAATTTGCATACAAGTTGTTGTTCCCGTTGGTAAAAAGTCCATATCATGAATATGAATATCACCATCATCATGAGCGTCTGAGTATTTAGTGTTTATCATATAAGATTTTGCAAATTCTTTAGAAATAGTGCTCCCAAATTGTAGCATAGTACCCATTGATGTATCACCATCAACATTACCATTTTCTCTTTTAGAATCTACTTCGGTTGCATCTTTTAAGCTTAATTGTTCTATTGCTTTTGTAAATTTATGTACCCTATTAGAAAACATTTCTCTAGAAGCTGTTCTTCTATTTCTATATTCAGAAAAAGAATCGTATATATCATTATAGTTTAAAGTTTTTAATTCTTCTTCAATAATATTTTGAATATCTTCAATTTTAATTTTAGAACCAACTTCGTAAATATCACTTAATTTTTTTAAAACTGAATTATAAACCTTATTAGAATCTTCGTTAGTATAGTTTTCATTTTCTACACTGTCAAATCCCGCCTTAATCGCTAATGCAATTTTTTCTCCTTTAAATTCTACCTGTTTTCCGTTTCTTTTTACTACAAAAAATGTAGCTAGTTTATCCACACTTGCCATTTTCATACCTCCCACAGTCTGACTAAAATAAATAAATTAGTTAAAAAGTACTCTACTACTTTTCTTAATTTAATCTTAACATATAGGAATAAAAATGCAATAATAAAAAACATAATTTTTTATGTTTTTATTAGTTTTCCCCTAGATAAAAGGAATTAAAAAATAATCATTCTACACTATTTTACAATTCTTTTATTATTATTTTACAATTTTAATTATAGTATCTCCATCTGCAGAATATAAATATTTCTCTTTTGCATATCTTGCTACATAATCCGGATCCTCTAGCTTTAATATTTCTGATTTTAAATCATCCTCTTCGCTTAATAATTTAATTAATTCTGATTTTAATACTTTTTCTTCTTTTTTATTTTCCAGTATTTGAAGCCAATAATTATATAATCCTGTTGTTATAGCTGATACCAATAATATTAATATTAAAGTAGATAAAAACAATCTTCTTTTAGCTTTTCTTGACTTCATTTATAATCACCCATAATAAGTATAGCAACTATTTCTTTTTATTTCTAGTTTCTATAAACAACTTTACATAATTAGATATAATTTTTTTTCCAAAATAATATCCAAATATTATTATTAATATAAATATTAGTTTTATTGAGCCTTTATTAATTTCCTTCATTATTATTAAATATAATAAACTACAATTTAAACAAAATAATAAATTATATATAATCTTCATATATTTATTATTACAATTTAATATTTTTTTACTAATATTTATTAAATAATGAATAATTATTCCATAAATAAAAGAGATCACTATACTTATAATCTGAGTTAAAATATTCATTACTTAAATAGTTTGACTAATAATGACTCATCTTTATTCTTTTTGTTATCAATATAACTAAAAGCATTTATTTTTCCTTTGATAGATATGTTTCCATCATGAGTATCAAGCTTTATTATTTCCAATGATTCTCCTTTAATAATTATTGAACCCATAGTACTTTCAAGTAAAAACTCTTCATGATCAAAGCTTATAATTCTTTTTATTCCAGTTATTTCTATAGATTTTCTATCTATTACATTGATATGATGATTCATTACTATTGTATTTTCTATTGACTTGTCCATTATAAATTCCTCCTAAAGAACTATATGTACAAGTTTATTTTTTAGCACAAAAAAAGCTTTATTCAAGCTTATTCTTCATCATTACTTGGTTGATCTTCTACTTTATCAAACTCAGCAATTATAGTTTCTTCAAATTGTTTTCTAACATCTGGATTAATTGGATGAGCTATATCTCTATAACCTCCAGTAGCTGTTTTTCTACTAGGCATTGCAATGAATAAACCTTTATCCCCTTCAATAATCCTAATATCATGAATTGCTACTGCATCATCAATTAATATTGAGGCAATACCTTTCATTCTTGATCCTTCTTTTTCAATTTTACGTACGCTAACTGATGTAATTTCCATTTAAGCACTCCTCCTTAAGTTTTTCAAACTTAATATAAGTTTATATTAAAACTAGCAAAAAATCAAGTGTTTATAAATATTCTATCTTAATTTCTTTGGTTATTATATCTGAATAACTAAAACTTTTAGTTTCACCATTAATTAATACAGTAAATATATATGGATATATACCATTTATTTTTCCAAAATAAGAATAATTCCTATTTCTCATTCCATAAATATATATTTTGATTTCTTTCCCAATATGTTTAACTATTTCTTCTTTTATTATTTCTATATTCATTTTATCTTGGATACCCCACATACATAATACCATTGCATAATAATCCTCCCATTCCATCACTTCCATATTTAGTTTTATCTAGCAAATCAAAAAGATTTATTTCATTACTTCTTTCGGTTAATGACACAGTCGTTGCTATTATAGCTGGATCTAAAGCATGAATATTAACTCTTTTAGGACTTGAAGCAAAATTTGCTCCAGCTTTTATCAATTCTTCATAATAGCTTTGACATGCACCCGCAATAATAATTAATTTTTCATGAGATTTTTCATATTTTCTTGCTTCCATAACTGCTAAAACAAAATTTTTGGTGTTCTTGTAATTATTAATATCAGAAATATCTCCTTTTTTTTTATAATATGCATCATGACCGGTAATTACCACTATATCTGGTTTATATTTTAATAATAGTGGATATATTTTTGTAGGTAGTTCGGTTTCTTTTATTTTTTTTCCAACAGCATATAAACCAGCATCTTTATAAAAATTTAAACATCTATCTAAATATTCATTATCACCATCTATGTGTAGTATTTTGCCGGGTAAATAAAAAAATTCTCCTCGATCCATACTTAATCCTATATCGGACTTTATATTTTCTTCCGTATATTCATTATTTACTACAACGAGATCATCTTTATTTGAATCGGCAAATAATCTTACGTCTTTACCTTTTAAGTAATAAATATTTTCTTTTATGTTTATTACTTTAAACACTGTATCATTGTTATAGCTTTTTCTTGTTACTAAATCGTCTATTTTTATTTTCAAAAAAATCACCAATACATTTTATGCATTGGCAATAGTTTTTTTTCTTAATTTATTCTTTTATATTTTTTTTACTATATCAACAAATACTTTAAATGGAATATCTTCTGCTCTACTTAATAAAGTTATGCCATGCTCATTTAATATCTGTTCTATTTTATTTAAATCATAATCCTTAAGATTGTTTTTTATGTTTTTCCTTTTAAATTGGAATGAATCGTGAATTAATTTTATAAATTTTTCTTTATCTATCGGTTCTACTTCTTTTTTTAAAAATTTTACTACCATACTGTCAACTTTAGGAACAGGAATAAAACAATTTTTATTTACATCTATTACTTTCGAAACGTTAAAATAGTTGTTCAAATATACAGTAAAGTATCCATATGACTTATTTCCAGGAGAAGCTATAAATCTCTCTCCTACCTCTTTTTGAACCATTAAAATCATTTCATATGGCTCAATTTTACTATCTATTATTTTTTCTATAATAGGCGTAGTGATATAATAAGGCAAATTTGCAATAATATATAATTTATTATATTTTAAATCTTTTATATAATCAAAGATGTTTATTTTTAAAAAATCGGAATAAATTATTTCTGTTTTTGAATCTTCTAACAAATTAAGCTTATTTCGCAAATCAGTATCTATTTCAAAAGCAATTATTTTTGAATTAAATTTTTTCAGTTCTTTAGTTAATACCCCCGAACCTGGCCCTATTTCCAATATTAAATCATCTTCTTTAATATCAACTGAGTTAACAATAGTATTTATTATATCAATATTGTGAAGAAAATTTTGTCCATACTTTTTTTTATAATTATATTTTTCCATACTTTAAAAAAGTGAGTATTTACTCACTTATCCATCCATCTCTAACCACTTCGTAAGTGATAGTGCTTCTTCCAATATTTTGAGAAGCATATTCTTCTGATTCTGTTAATAAATCTATTGCGTTACCACTAACGCCTCTATCTAGTACTATTGCAGTAACAGTACTTTCAGATACTCTATCAGAGTTAAACCTTATAATAGATCCACATTTTAAATTACTTTTTGAAGCAGCCACTATTCTTATATTACCATATTCTTTATCAGAATAAATTGTTGTTTTATCTCTAACATCAAGATATGGTGAACAGCCTAAAAATCCAGAACAAAGTGGACAATCAGCAGCATAACCAGTTAACGACCCAACTCTTTGTCCTAATGATGGATAATTATTGTAATCAGTACTATCCCAATCTATTTCTGTCATAGCTGATAAATCAAGAGTTCTATTAAGATTTACATTTTCCACTTTACTTTCTATACAATTAGTACCATATTCCACAATAAAAACAACAACAATTATTATTGAAAATTTTATAATATTACCTATTGATTTTATTTTTTCCATATAATTAACACCCCATAAATGTATAATGAAATTATAACATAAATACTGGATTATGTCAAAAACCAATAGATGGTTATTTTTATTAAATATTAAACATTTTTAATATGTTTTGATTTGTTTGAAAAGATAATTCTGAAATAGAAATATTTCGTGTTCTAGAAATAAAAAAGGCTAGATCATTAATGTGCTTAGGTTCGTTCTTTTCTCCTCTATGTGGTTCTGGAGTTAAATAAGGCGAATCAGTTTCTAATACAAAACTAGATAAAGGAATATTTTTTATCATACTAATGGATTTAGAATTATCATATGTTGATACACCATTAATTCCAAGTAACATACCTTTTTCTATAAATTGTTTTGCTATTTCTTCGCTTCGGTTAAAACAATGAATTATTCCTTTTAAATTATATTTACTTAATATTTTTAAAATATCATCAGTTGCCTTACGATTGTGAATAATAACTGGAATGTTAAATTCTTGTGCTATTTCTAATTGTTTTATAAATAATTCTTTTTGTTTTTCTTTATTAACATCTATATAGTGATAATCTAATCCAATTTCTCCGATAGCAATTACTTTATTATTTTTTATATGTGTTTTAATAAACTTAATATCTTCATCAGTATAATTATTTGCATATTCCGGATGTATCCCTATTGCGCAGAAAACGTCATCATATGTTTTTGATAATTCTAATACTTCTTTGTTACTTTTATTATTAACACCACAATTAAAAAACCTATTAACTCCATGAGAAATAGATTCTTCTATTACATCGTTTATATTATTATAATATTCATAATATAAATGACAATGTGTATCTGTAAACATTTTTATCACCAAATATTATTTTATCATATTTTATATGTAAATTCTATTATTCATTAATTCTATAATTATTTTATAGATTGTATCAGATAAATCTTTTTTTTGTGTATATAAATATAATAAACCAAATATATCGCTATTAATAATAATTGGATAAACAAAACAATCAAATTTTTGTTTACATATTCTTTCTTCAAATATATCAAAATCATCTTTTATATTTTTTGTTACTATTACTTGTTCGCTGTTGGCAATAATACTATCTTTATCGGTTATTTCACAAATAATATTTGTTGCTCTTTTTATAAGCATGCATATATCTTTTATATAGTCTTTTTCATCTAATATTTTAGAATATTTTCTTAAAACTATATTATCATCTTTTACTATTAATTCTATTGTATCATTTTGTTTTAGTTTTAATTTATTTCTTTGTTCCTTAGGAATAACAATTCTTCCTAATTCATCAATTCTTCGTATAGTCCCAACACTGCTCATATCACACATCCCAATATTATTGTGTAATAATTAGTGTTTTTTATACTTATTATTTATTTATAAATTTTGAATTTTTTGTAATAAGTCAACAATATAATAAATAAAGTGTTTATCAATATTATAAATATTAAGTTTTATTTGTATTTTTTTACTTATATACTTAAAAGTAAATTTAGGATTAATTGAATATGCTAAAAGGAATAACTTATCAACTTGAATTGTTGAAGAAATATCTTCAGGTAATTCTATAATTATTTCTTTTTCTGTTTGACTTACTTTGGTTATTTTTAATTCCTTCGCAATTTTTTCAAACCATTCTTCATACATATATATTTCTATTTTTTCTGATATCTTTCCGAATCTATCTTCTAATTCATTCTTTACTTCTTGCATTTTTTTGTATGAATCAACTTCATTTATTAGCTTATGAACTTCAATTATTACTTCTTCATCAGAAATATAATTATTGTCTATATGAGTTTCTACATCAATTAATGATCCGTCATTCTCTTCGTGTTCTTCACTTATTCCATTTATTTCATTATCAATCATCTTCATATATAAATCTAATCCAACTGAAGCCACAAACCCAGCTTGTTCTCCTCCAAGAAGATCACCTGCTCCTCGAATAGCTAAATCTCTTGCAGCTATTCTATATCCACTGCCAAGTTCAGTAAACTCTTTTATAGCCTCTAATCTTTTAATTGCAATTGAGTTTAAGATTTTATTTTTATTATATAATAAATATGCATATGCAATTTTGTTACTTCTTCCAACTCTACCTCTTAATTGATACAATTGGCTTAATCCAAAAAGTTCTGAATCATATACAATTAAAGTGTTTGCATTTGGAATATCTATTCCAGTTTCTATGATAGTTGTGCAAACCAAAATATCATATTTTCTTTGTACAAAGTCTTCCATTATCATTTCTAATTCAGTTTTATTCATCTGTCCATGAGCAAATCCAACTTTTGCCTCTGGAATTAATCTCCCAATATATCTTGCTCGCTCTTCAATACTTGATACTTGATTAAATAAAATAAAAGTCTGTCCATTTCTTGATAATTCTTTATATATTGCATCCTTTATTAACATTTCACTTTCTTGAATAACATATGTTTGAACAGGGTATCTATTTACTGGTGCTGTATCAATAATGGAAAGATCTCTAATACCAGATAAAGCCATTTTTAAAGTTCTTGGAATTGGAGTCGCAGATAAGGTTAGAACATTGACATTGTCTTTCATTTTTTTTATTCTTTCTTTATGTGTTACACCAAAACGTTGCTCCTCATCAACAACAAGTAATCCTAAATTTTTGAATATTATCTCTTTACTTAATAATCGATGGGTACCGATTATGATATCAATTAACCCATTTTTAAGCTGTTTAAGTATAATTTTTTTCTCTTTGGTTGTTGTAAATCTATTAAATATTGCCACGTTAACACCAAAGTCTTTAAATCTATTCACAGCACTGTCATATTGTTGTTTTGATAATATAGTTGTAGGGCATAAATAAGCTACTTGGTATCCATTTAAAATTGCTTTGTATATCGCTCTAAATGATACTTCTGTTTTTCCAAACCCTACATCTCCGCATAATAATCTATCCATTGGTTTTGTACTTCTTAAATCATTAAAAATTTCTTCAATTGCATTCTTTTGATCTATTGTTTCTTGATATTCAAAGGCTGCACTAAATATATTTTCTTCTTCATAATCAACAAATGGCTTTTTGTATGCTTTAGCTCTTAAAGAATATAATTCCAATAATTCTTTAGAAATATCTTTTATTTTTCTTTGTAATGATATTTTAGTGTTTTCCCAAGCAGTAGTACCCAATTTATTAATCCTAGGAGTACTACCTTCTTTGTTATTATATTTATAAATGGTATCAATTTTTTCTACAGGTATGTATACTTTGTCATTGCCTGCATAATTAATTTGAATATAATCCTTAGCTAATCCGTTTTTTGATAAACTGATAACGCCTTGGTATATTCCAATACCATGATAATAATGAACTACAAAATCTCCAATTGATATATCAGAAAAGTTTTTAATCTTCTTCCCTATTTTATAAGGATTATAATAATTACTTTTTTCGGAAACTAAAGAATCTAAATCTTTATCCGAATAGACACAATAATCATTTATGATAAAACCTTCATCAATATTATTCTTTATTACGTTAATTTTATTTTTAACAATGTTATTTTCGGAGGAAATTACATAATCAGAATTTATAGAGTCCATTAAATTTATTTCTTGGATTTTTGGAAAATATAATAAAACTGTTTTTCCTTTAGATATTTCTTTATTAATATCATTAGAAAATTCCACAAAATTATTGTTATATTTTTTTGATGAAGATGATTTATAATTAAAGAAAACATCAGTATATTTATTGTTAGATATCTCATTGATAAATATCTTTTTGTTTGGGATGATGTCTAATAAAGAATACATATAATCTTTTTTTTCGTTAAGTTCTTTAATATTTTCTTGGATTTTTTTATATCCATTTATTATTTGATCATAATCAATGTATACAACGATTGCATTGTTCAAGTAATCAATTAAACTACTAGGATTATCTGTTTTTATTTCTTCAAAAGGAAAAACTTCAATATTATTAATTTCTTGAATCTTTCTTTGATTGTTTTCATCAAAATATCTTATTGATTCAATTTCGTTATCAAATAACTCTATTCTTACTGGATGATTAGAGTCAATTGCAAAAAAATCTATTACATAACCTCTAACTGCATATTCTCCAGTTGAAGTAACAATATTTTCTTTCTTATACCCAAATCTTTCCAACAATTCTATTAAATTTTTTCTGTTGATAATATTATTAACCTTTAAGTTAAAAGATAATCTTTTCGATACAGAAAAATTTGGCAAATATTTTAGAAATCCCATTAAATTGGTTACAATTAAGTTACTATCATTATAAGTTATTTTTTTTAAAGTCTCTAATCTTTTACTTTTTAATTCTGGAGATGTTACTAGAGCTACTGATGATACAAACTCATCCATTGGAAAAATTAAAGTTTTATCATTCAAAGTTTCTAAAAATTGATAATATTTATTACAATCATATAACGAATTAGTAACTACCACTACGTTATTATATTTTTTAGATAATTCATTAATATAAAAAGAGTTTAACTCTTTAGTTAAACCAGATATAGTAATATTATTGTCATAACAAAAACTATCAAGTATTTTCCTCATTAACTCTCCTTTTTATTAAATTCATTCATGACTGTATTAACATCGTTAGATATAAATGAATCAATTACCTCACAATATTTCTTCATGTTATTATTTATTATTTCTAATTCTTCTTTATTGAATTTACCCGTTACATAATCTTTCGTATCGATAAGTTTATTATTAGAGATACCAATTTTCAATCTATTAAAAGACCCAGATTTTAAATGTTGAACAATAGATTTAATACCATTATGTCCACCATCTCCACAATTATTCTTAATTTTTAAAATACCAGTATTTAAATCTAGGTCATCATGAATAATTAACAAGTCTTTCATTTCTATATTAAAAAAATCAACAAATTTTTTAACTGATATACCAGAATTATTCATAAACGTTTGAGGTTTTAAAAAAACTATTTTATTTTCGTTAATTGTTGCTTCAAAAATAAGACTATTATTTTTTTTCTTCCATCCTTGTTTAATATAATTATCTAAAACCATAAAGCCTAAATTATGTCTTGTGTTTTCATATTCTTTTCCTGGATTTCCTAATCCCACTATTAATTTCATTTTTCACCTACTTAAAAATATGCTTATAACTTGAAAATTCATCCAAAAAGACAGGACTACACACTTTTAGACCTTGTTTTCCTCTTTTAGATGCCTCAATCAATACAATTATAGCATCTTTACCTTTTTTAGAATAGACAAATTGTAGCCTTTTTACTTCAAAATAATTAGTATTTAAATCGGTAATTATTTCTTCAAGTCTATCTGCACGATGAACTAAATAAAATTTTCCATTAGTTTTTAAAATCTCATAAGCTTTTTTTATTATTGTTTCTATATTAATATTTATTTCATGTCTTGAAATAGATTTAGAAACATTTTCATTTATAAAGGAATCATTATCAACCTTAAAATATGGTGGATTGCATGAAACTATATCTACGCTTTCGTTGGAAATATATTTGTTTACATCCTTTATAGAATCGGTAATTATTTCTATATTTTCTATTTTATTTATTAAAACACTCTCTTTTGCTAAATCCGCTACTTCTTTTTGTATTTCAATTCCAATTATTTCTAATTTTTTATTTTTTGATATTATTAGTGGAATTGGAGCATTTCCGGTACAAAAATCCACAACTTTTTTTGTGGATAAATTAATTTTTATAAATTCAGCTAATAATAAAGAATCTAAAGAAAATTTAAAATTTTCTTTTCCCTGAAATATTTTTAAATTCTTATAGTCAAATAAATCATTTAATACTTTGCTCATTTTTATCTACCATAATTTCCAATGTTTCATTTCCTAAATCGACCTTATATTTTCTATTTAAAATATCTACAAAAACAACTTTTCCTGTACCTTCCTTTATTTTAACTGTTTGACCCACATATGGCATACCATTTTGGCATTTACTATATTCTTCATCTTCATAAGTTAAACAACACATGAGTCTTCCACAAGCTCCGTTAATTTTAGTAGGATTTAAAGCTAAGTTTTGATTCTTTGCCATATTCATTGTTATAGAATCTATATGTTTAAGAAATGAAGAACAACATAATTTTCTACCACAAGATCCTAGTCCACATACTTCTCGTGCTTTATCTCTTGCTCCTATTTGTCTTAATTCAATTCTTGTTCTATATATTGCTGCAATTCTTTTAGCAAGTTCTCTAAAATCGACCCTATCATCAGATATAAAATTAAATAATAATTGATTTTTATCAAACGTATAACTAGCATCAATAATATTCATATTCAAGTTTAATTCCTCAGCAATTTTTCTTGCTTTTTTTAGTGCAACAGCTGATTCCATTAAATTATCATGATATTGTTTAATATCTTCATCTAAAGCTATTCGTATTATTGACTTATATTGATTGGACATAGGAATGTCACTTTTTGATATTACTTTACCTATTTGTAAGCCTTTTTCTGTTTCAACGATTACATATACATCTCGCTTAATATTTTCTATACTACTTTTAAAATTATATGATTTCCCATTATCCTTGAAAATTACACTATATATATACATAAATTTTCTTCACCTCTATTGCAAATTTATCCAAAAACAAATCCATATTAACATTATAATTTATATTATCTAAAATTGCTATTAATATATTGATAAATTGTATAATAAACGTGTCAGAAAAATCATTTAATTTCTTATCAAGAATATAATATTTTGCATCAACATTATATTTTATTAGAAGCCTATTTTCAAAATATTGCAGTATAATTTGCATTAATTTTTCTATACTATTTTTATCTAAATCTCCAAATATTTTTTCATTATGTAATAATAAATCCGATTTATTCAATATAATATCAATAATCCTATTGTACTTATCAATCAATTTATCATATTCTTCTACAGAAATTTCTAAAAGTTCGCATAGATTTTGTTCACCATAATAATACTTAAGTTTAACACATCTACTTTTTATAGTGGATATTATATTCTCTGAGTTTTTTACCAAAAAAAATCCAATTATTTCACTTTCTGGTTCCTCTATAAATTTTAATAAAGTATTAGCGGAATAATCATTTAATTTTTCTCCATCGTAAATTATATAAATGTTCTTTTCTGTATAAATCGGAGCATATTTAAAAGTATTAATAAGTTCTATCACCTGTTCTTTTTTGATTTGATTTCCATCCGGCTTAATAATTTTTAAACTTGGTAAATTATCATTTTGTATCATTTTTTCTATATTATTACCATCTAAATACTGATTTGTGTTTTTTTTATAAAAATAACTTACTAGTTTTTTTATATCATCTAATGCACGATTTAAATTATTTGTTTCAATTAAAAAAGCATGAGCTAGCTTATTCTCATCATATGTTTTTTTAATATATTTATTTACATCATCAATCACATTTATTAGCCTCCTTATACTATTTTATATAGTACAAATAAAGTTAAAAATCCTGGTATTCCCAATAAAGTCACAGTAGAAATAGTAGCAAGATTAATTGGTATAATAACATCAACTTTATAAATAATCAAGTTTACACTATATATTAATAAAAAGGAAGCTATTATTTTTCTCACTATTTTAATTAATTTATTCATATTATCACCAAAAAAATATATGAAATATTTTAAAAAATATTACTAAACTTCTTTTCTATCTTCAATAGCTTTTTCTAGAGTGGTTCCATCAATGTAATCTATTTCCATACCCATTGGTATTCCATAGGCTAGCCTTGATACTTTAACGCCACTATTTTCCAATATTTTTTTAATATATAATGTTGTGGTTTCACCTTCCATGGAAGATTTTAATGCAATAATAAGTTCAATTTGTTTATTATTATTACACCTTTTAATTAAATTTTTTATATTAATTTCATCTGGAGTAATATTATCTAAAGGAGAAATTAAACCACCCAAAACGTGATATTTTCCTTTAAAGTTTCCATTTTTTTCAAAGGAAAAAACGCTTTTATAATCTTCTATAACGCATATTAAATTATTATCTCTTAATTCATCTGAACAAATATTACATATCTTTGTCTCAGTAAGATTCCCACAAATTTCACATTTTTTTAATATCTTTTTACTATTTGATATTGCATCAGAAAAATCATTTATATCTTTTTCGTCAATTTCTAACGAAGCTAAAGCAATTCTTTCAGCACTTTTTTCTCCAATGCCAGGAATTTTTTTATAGAAATCAATTATTCTTTGCAGTGTGTTTGGATATATCATTATTACATTAATCCATTCAATGCAGATCCATATTGACCTAATTTATTAGAAACTTCTTTATCAATTTGCCCGATAGCGTCATTAAATGCTATCACTATCATATCTTCTAAAATTTCTTTTTCATCCTCTAAAACCATTTTATTGTTTTTAATATTAACTGACTTAATTGTTTTGTTTCCCATCATCACAACTTGAATTAGTTCTGAATTTCCAATGAATTCTTTAGCATTAATTTCTTCCTTCTTTTTCATTATTTCATTTTGCATTTTTTGTGCTTGTTGCATTAAATTTTGCATATTCATAAAATCATCCTCCTATTTAACTTCTATCTTATCTGAATTAAATAATTCATAAGCAATAGATTCAGTTTCTGTTTTTTTCTTTTTTATATTTATTTTTGGTTCATCAATGTATTTATAAGATTCATTATTTTTAATTTTTGTAATATATTTTTCTCTAAACGTTTCCCAGTCATTTCTAGATATAACCGATATTTTATAATCAGATATTATGGATTTAATACATTCTTCTATTATATTTAAGGAATCAAATAATAATTCTATCGTACTTTCATTTTCTGTAGAAATTATAACTATATTATCAGAACAAGCACAAAAATTTATATCCATTAAAAGATTAGAAATCTTTTTGTTTTTTTGCTTTATTGATTCCAAAATTTCTTCCCAACAATCTTTAAATTTACTTAAAGATTTTTTATTGGCATTTACAAAACAATTATTAACTCTTATTTTCATTAAATTTTTATAACTAGAAATTATTTCCCGGGAAATAATTCTTTCATTTTTGCTTATTTCTGTTTTTTCTTCTTTTTTTATATTGCTTTCTTTTGAAATTATTTCCCGGGAAATAATTTTATCTTCTTTTTTTATATTTTTTATTTCGGTTTCTTTGCATTTGTGATTTGAAATTATTTCCCGGGAAATAATTTCATTTTCTAAAATAGCTATTTCTATTGCAGTAAACATATTATTTTCATTCCTAATTTTACAGTTTTCTATTAATTTTGTAGTTAATTTACTAAAAAGTATTGTTTTATCATTATCATTATTTATTATGAATGTTCTAATTTTTAAATTTAATTCGTTTATAATAGAATTGTTTAAATATATTGGGTCGATACCATTACTTTTGCATTCATCAATAAACTTCATAATATTTTCGCATTCATTATTTTCTATGTAATTAATTAAATTATTTAAATCTCTTTTAGATAATATTCCTAATGCATTTTTTAAATACTCTATATTTATATCATTATCATTTTGAGATGATAGCTGCTCTAAAATACTAAAAGCATCTCGTACACTTCCTTCGGAAAGTAAAGCAATTTCATTTATAGATTCATCATCTATATTTATTAACTCTTTTTTACAAATTTCCTTTATTTTCTTAGAAATCGTATTAATATCTACCGTTTTAAACTCCAATTTTTGACATCTAGATAACACTGTTATAGGAACCTTCTGTATATCAGTAGTAGCTAAAATAAAAACTATATTTGATGGTGGTTCCTCTAATGTTTTTAATAATGCGTTAAAGGCGCCAGTTGAAAGCATATGAACTTCATCAATTATATATACTTTGTACTTAGATTGGCTTAATACGCGAACATTATTTCGTATTTCTCTAATTTCATCAACTCCATTATTAGAAGCAGCATCGATTTCTATTATATCTGGATTTTCATTAAATTTCTGACAACTTTCACATTTGTTACAGGGTTGATTTTCATCTGATAAGCAATTAATTGCTTTTGCAAATATTTTAGCTGTCGAAGTCTTTCCTGTACCCCTAGGCCCAGAAAATAAATATGCATGATTAATTTTATTTGATAAAATAGAATTTTTTAATATTCTTATTATATTATTTTGACCAATTATCTCTTCAAAATTATTTGGTCTATATTTTCTATATATTACTTTATATGACACAATAATCACCAACTTACTACTTAATTATATCAAATATTATTCACTAATTCATCTTTTATTTTTAAAAATATTTTTCATATTTTGTTGAAGTTTATCAACATATTCTTTTGATATATTGTATTTTTTTATATTGATATTTGAATTTATTTTAGTGTAATTACTATTTAGAAGATAATTTACTTTTTTTATTCTTGACTCTTTAATTATTTCTTCACACATTTTACAAGGCTTCATTGTAACATATAATTCGCATTCATTTAATCTCCAGTCTTTTTGCTTTTTGATTGCTTTTCTAATGCAAATAATTTCTGCATGGCCTAATATATCGTTTGTATTTCTCCTAATATTATATGCTTTTGCAATTATTTTAGACAATAAGTGCTGCAACTGGGATTTCTCCTTTTTCTAAAGCAATATTGCTTAATTGTAATAGTGTTTCCTCTATTTTCATTACTATTTCCTTTCAAAAAAAAGTGCACACAAACAGGGAATGTTTTGGCTGCTATCTTCCGATTCTGACCAGGTAACAATATATTTGTTGCACGTTTTAATTATACCATAGTTAAGTTTATTCACAAGTATTATTACAATGTTCCACGTGGAACATTGTAATAATATAATTTGTTTTCAATGTTCCACGTGGAACATTGAATTTTATTTTTCAACGTTTTCTTCGCTTTCTTCTGAATCTTGCACAATACTTATTGTGGAAACTCTTTGTTCTTCCTTTAAATTAATTAACTTTACGCCTTGTGTAACTCTACCTAATTGAGAAATCTGGCTTAAAGGCATTCTAATTAGCATTCCGGAATTAGTCATAATTATTAAATCATATTCTGGTTTAACATTTTTAAATGAAACCATACAACCATTTTTCTCTGTAATACTTAGTGCTTTTACTCCCTTGCTTCCTCGTTTAGTCTCTCTAAACTCTTTTACTAAAGTTTTCTTGCCATATCCTTTTTCGGTAACAATAATAATACTATCATCATTATCTACAATCTCTATTCCTATACAATTAGCTCCATCTAAATTAATTCCTTTTACTCCTGTTGCTGTTCTTCCCATTGGTCTAATCTCATTTTCGGAAAATTTAGCCATTCTTCCAGATGAAGATCCTATTAAAACTAAATTATCTCCTGTAGTTTTTTTAACTCCTATTAACTCATCATTTTCTTTTAAAGAAATACAAATTTTTCCAGTTGCTCTTATATTATCAAACTCTGTTATTAATGTCTTCTTTATTGTTCCTCTTTTTGTGGCAAAGAATAAATATGAATTACTTTCTTCTTTTGATAATTTAATTATAGAATTTATTTCTTCATCTTTGTCTATTTGTAATAAATTAATTATTGGAAGTCCTTTTGCCTGTCTACTATATTCAGGAATTTCATATCCTTTTAATCTATATACTTTGCCTTTTGTTGTAAAGAATAATACATAATCATGTGTGGATAAGTTAATTAAATGTTCAACAAAATCCTCTTCGTTGGTTGACATTCCCTTTACACCCACACCACCTCTATGTTGTGTTTTGTACGTATCTACCGAAGTCCTCTTAATATATCCTTTATTTGTTAAAGATACAATTATATTTTCTTCTGGAATTAAAGATTCATCTTCTATGTAATCTATTGCAGTCATATCTATAACGGTTTTTCTTTCATCTCCATATTTATTTTTAATATCTGTCATTTCATTTTTTATTATTTCTAAAACTTTTGCCTCGCTTGCTAAAATAGATTGTAGTTCTTCAATTAATTTTAATAATTCCGCTAATTCTGATTCAATTTTTTCTCTTTCTAAG
>CAYNLX010000012.1:0-8199 GCA_964398265.1 uncultured Muribaculaceae bacterium
TAACAGCATAACATAAGGAAACTTGTTTTCCCCAGAAGTGTAACATTAATTTTTCGATGTCAACTTTTGGATTTTTTTCGTTTTTTAATGATTTATTTATCATTTAATTTTTTGCTAAATTTTCAGTTCCTTTATTTTAAAGGGTTTTACTCCATAATATTTTGTTCCCCATAATTTTGTCGGACCAGTTACAGGTATTAAGCCTACAACGACTGACAAATTTAAAAATGCTTGTAAAATTACGCCAAATGCTAATCCAAATGATAAATATTTACCAAATAAATCATTACAATTTAAAGATATTTTTAATGATCTAATAAAAATAAAAATAAAAAAGCTACATACGATAAGTATTCCTAAAAAACCAAATTCTTCACTTATTATAGAAAAAATAAAATCCGTTTGAGGTTCTGGTAAGTAAAAATGCTTTTGTATAGATTTTCCAAATCCAAAACCTAATAATCCACCTGGCCCTATTGCATATAAACTTTGAATAATTTGAAAGCCAGTTCCTAAAGGATCATTCCAAGGATTTAGAAAAGATATTATTCTTGCTAATCTATAGGGAGCAATAATTATTAATACTGTTATTCCAAGTAATCCTATTATACCAATTCCTGCAAAAAAAGATAATTTTACACCAGAAATAAATAACATTATTATTAATGTTCCAACAATAATCATACCAGTTCCAAAATCTGGTTCTAACATTATTAATCCAAAAAATATTAATATTATTATTAATACTGGAAATACTCCTTTTACTATTTTGTTTATATTTTTTACATTATTACTTAAATATTTTGATACATAAATTATTAATCCTACCTTTGCTAATTCACTTGGTTGAATTCCTAAAGAACCAATTCCAAACCAACTTCTTGAACCATTTCTTATTACTCCTACTCCCGGAATTAACACTAATATTAATAATATAAAACATATTAATAATATAATATTTGATTTGGTTTTATAAAACTTATAATCTATTTTACTTATTATAATAGTCATTATAATACCAATTATAAAAAATACACTTTGAGCTTTAACGTATTTAAAAGGATCATTAAATTTATAATCTGCCCATATTGAAGAAGATGAATAAATCATAATGATTCCAAATATGCACATTATTATTACAGATATAAATAATTTTTTATCTAATTTTTTCAAATATATCCACCTATATAATATTAGTTTATATTTTATAAAATAATTCCTATACAAAAAACAAAAAATACTGGCATTTTTATTTGATTACATGCTATAATTAATATAGGTGATCTTATGAATGTTGTAAATAAAATAAATGTAGAAATTTATTCAATAGTATTATTATTGTTTATAATGATTAATTATATGACTAAATTTAGAAAGAACTTAGCTACTGAGTCGTATGTATGGCTTTTTGTTACACTGTGTTCAATATTTATTTCAATAAGTCATATAGTACTGGGAATTACAGATATTTACTTTATAAGATTAATTTCTATAATTATATATATTCTATCAACAATATTAGCAACACTCTCATTATATATATATATATATATCAAATATAAATTTGTTAAAAATGATGCAAACATACTTAATGAAATTGTATATGCATCAATTAGTTTATTAATATGTGGATTATTAACAGTGTTCTTTATATTCTTCTATGATAGTTATTATTTAAAACAATATTTTGATAAAAAAATAATTAATTGCTTATTAATATTGGCTATTATTCCAAATATTGTAATATTAATACAATACGTTAAATCTACTATAAAAAACCATTTAAAGATTAATCATAAAATAATAACAGCATTACTAATTACTTCAATTGGCATTACTTTAGATATATTACTTGATTCATTATTTTTTGTTTCAGGATCGTTTGCCTTAGCAGCAGTTGCTTTATTTATTAATAAATATGAAATGTTATTAAATACAGATACATTGACTGGCTTATCAAATATTAGAGAATTATCTACTTATATAGATAATATTAAACCAAATACATTAACAGCTGCATTCTTTATGGATGTTGATAAATTTAAAATGATTAATGATAAATATGGTCATCAAGAAGGCGACAAATTATTAAAAAATGTTGCTAAAATAGTAAAAAATTCTTCAAGAGAAACTGATTTAGTTGCTAGAAATGGTGGAGATGAATTTTTAATACTTGCAAAGATTAATAATAAAAGTGATGCAGATATTATATACAATAGAATTCAAAAAAACATCAAAGATTATAATAAATTATCGAAACATAAATTATCAATAAGTATTGGATGGGATATTTATGAATCCGAAGAAAAATCAACTACTGAAGACTTTAATGATTTCCTTGATAAATTAGATAACAAAATGTATAAAGAAAAAATATTACATCATAAAAAAAAGTAGATTAAATCTACTTTTTTTGTTTTGCTATTATTTTTTTTATAACCATACACCATATACTATAGCGGCCATTGCTAATAATAATCCAACAGTCCAAAATAATTTTACTATATCATTTTCTTCCCAATTTAGTTTTTCAAAATGATGATGTAATGGAGCCATTAAAAATATTTTTTTATTAAATTTTCTTATTGATATTATTTGTATAACACTACTTAAAGCTTCAATAACAAAAACTCCTCCAACTAATGCTAATGATAATTCATGTCTAGTAAGAATTGCTATTGATGCTAATGCTGCTCCTAAAGCCATTGAACCAGTATCACCCATAAATACTCTAGCAGGGTGTGAATTAAATACTAAGAAACCTAATAAACTACCAACTAAAATAAAACAAAATATTGCTACTTCTTGATATCCTGCCATCCATCCAGTATTCCAAGCAATAAGTCCATAAGCTAAATATGCAATAGCAGATAATCCAGCAGCAAGCCCATCTAAACCATCTGTAATATTAACTGCATTACTAGTTCCAACAAGTAAAAACAATATAAATAAACCAAATGTCCAACCTAAAGGAATAGATATTCCTATTGAAGATATTCTTAAAGTAGTAACTCCACCATTACTCATAAATATATAAAAAAATACTAATGCTATAAATGTTTGAGCTAATAATTTTGTAGTAATACTTAATCCTTTATTATTTTTTTCTTTTATTTTTTTAAAATCATCTAGAAATCCTAAAAAACCATATGATAAGAAAACAAAAATAACTATAATTAAATTTGAACTAATTTCTATACTTCCCCTAATATATAAAAATATTAAGCTTATAATAGTAGATATAATAAATATTAATCCACCTATTGTAGGGGTACCAGCTTTTGCTAAATGTCTTTCTCCAATTAATTGACAAACATATTGTTTCATTTTAAGTTTTTTTAATAATGGTAATATTATTAAACCACATATAATTGATAATACAAAGCCTAGCATTAATGCCATTGCAGCTTTTGCTAATATAAGCATAAAAACACCTCTTTATTAATTATACTATAAAATACTATTTAAATATTTTATTATTTATTTTTTTTACACTTTTTTACGTTACTCTAGCAGAAGCTTTACTGTACTATACTCTGATATAAAAGTTTCTTCTTTAGGAGATTGATAAGAAATTTTTTCTCCTGTTCCAGAATACTCTACATTAAAGTTTTTTAATATTTGTTTTGCTTCTTGTAAAGTTAATCCAACTACATTAGGAACTTCTACATATTTGACATCTAACCATGTATA
This sequence comes from uncultured Muribaculaceae bacterium, assembly GCA_964398265.1. GTDB lineage: Bacteria > Bacillota_I > Bacilli_A > RF39 > UBA660 > CAYNLX01. The sequence continues at coordinate 3,694 of CAYNLX010000012.1, forward strand.
CTCTCTTGGAATTCCATCTTTACTTGAAGGAATATCAAATATATTAATTGCATCTTTTAAAATTGACTTCGCTATTGGAGCAGCAACAGTTCCTCCATATTGCGTTATACCTTTTGCATTATCAACTGCTACGTACACAACAATTTTCGGATTATCTGTCGGCATAAATCCCATAAAAGAAACTATGTAATTTCCAACCATATATACTCCATTATTTACTTTTTGTGCAGTTCCAGTTTTACCACCAACCCTATAATTTTCTATATAGGCATTTCTTCCTGTACCCCTAGAGACAACACTTTCAAGTGCATATCTTACTAACGAAGAAGTGTCTTTACTTATAATATTTTCTTTTATTATCTCTGGTTTAATTAATTTTATTATATTATTTGTTTCAGGCTCCTTAAATGAAGAAACAATATATGGTTTATAAAGTGTTCCATTGTTAACAATTGAAGATACTGCGCTTACTTGCTGAATAGGAGTAACACTTATTCCCTGTCCAAATGCAGTAGTAGCTAATTCCAAATCTTTTACTCTATCTAAGCTAAAAAGTATTCCACTACTTTCTCCATTTAAGTCTATCCCAGTTTTTTTACCAAAGCCAAGATTATTTATATATTTATATAACGTATCTTTACCAAGTTTAAGACCAAGATTCACAAATCCTGGATTACATGAGTTTTCTACTACTTCTAAAAAAGTTTGAGCTCCATGGCCTCCAGCTTTCCAACAATGAATATGTGCTCCACCTACTTCAATACTTCCAGAATCAAAATATTTATCTTCAAATAAATTTACTTTTTTTTCTTCTAAACTTGCAGCAATAGTAACAATTTTAAACGTACTTCCTGGTTCATATGTCATCCAAATTGGTAAATTTCTATTAATTGTTTCTATACTATAGTTTTTATAATTATTTGAATCAAACGAAGGTCTACTTCCCATTGCTAATATTTCTCCATTATTTGGATCCATTGCAATAATAAGTGCATTATCAGGATTATATTTTTTTACTATATTATCTAATTCTCTTTCAACAGCAAGCTGTAAATCTAAATCAATAGTTAAAGATATATTTATTCCATTTTGAGGTTCAACATATACTTCTGATAATTCTAATTTTTTACCTTTTCCATCAGAAAAGTATTTAATTGCACCATCACTACCAGTTAAGTATTCATCATAATATGATTCTATTCCACTTAATCCTTGATTATCTATTCCAACATAACCTAAAGTATGTGAAAGCAAATCCTTATAAGGATAATATCTTTTAGATTCTTTAACTAAATATACTCCATCTAATTTTAATGAATCTATTTTATCAGCAATATCATAACTTAATTGTCTTCCCTCAGGATGTACTCTTTCTATAGAAGTTTTTTTATTTACATGCTTATACATTTCATCATAAGAAACGTTTAAAATATCAGATAATTCTTTTGTTACTTTATCTTTATCAATTATTTGATTAGGAATTAATACTAAACTTGTAGTGGTAATATTTGTAGCTAATATTTTACCATTTCTATCAGTAATTAAACCTCTGTCAGCTTTAATAGGTAAATTTCTACTCCATAAATCACTTGCTAAGTCATTTAGTTTTTCATATTGTATCACTTGAATATAAAATACTTTTATTATTATAGTAATAACCACTATCAAAGATATTATTAATATAAATCTTATTCTTGTATGAATATTATTAAAAAACATATAATCACCATTATAATATATTTAAAAACATTTTTATAAAGAACAAACATTAATAAAAAAGCACAAAGTGCTTTTTTATTTTTAACCTAAATATTCAATTAATAAAGTAACTGGTGAATTAATAAAATAAGATCTAGTTGTAGTATTATCTATTAAAGGTGTATCTAAATAGATACTTCTTTTGGTGAAGTTTACTAATTCTATTGCTTCAGCAATATTTGTAACAACAAGTATTCCTTGTCCAATTAATTGAACAGAAGATTCATTATAAATCCAACTACTTGCTCCTGCAAAAATAATATCTTCTTCAACTTTCCTTAATCCTATAGAAATAAAGTCTGTGTTTTTATTAAATGTATCATTTTGAAAAGGAACATAAGCACTTACAACAAATGATACTCTATAAGAACCTGTTTTATTAAATTGTATTGTATTATCTTCTGAATCTAAAACATATAATCCAGCTGTATCAACTTCTTTTCTTTGAATTGGTAATCTAGTGTTTGAAGGAATTTGTAAACCTTCAGCAGGATAATTAGTATTAAAAGAAACAAAGTATCCTGCTCTTATTTTTTCTGGGCCTGTTGGTCCGGTAGGGCCTAGGGGTCCTTGTATTCCCTGAATGCCAGGCTCTCCAGTAATTCCTTGTAAACCTTGAGGCCCTCTTATATTTCCAACATTATTCCATGAATTTGTATTTACACTCCAAACGTATAAACTATCTTCTACTAAATAAGAATCTCCTTCATCTCCAGTTGGATGTTCTTCAATTAAGCTTTCATAATTTTCATATGATCCTAAAATTGTTACACTAGTTCCTGCTGGCCCTGTTGGTCCGGTAGGACCCGTTTCACCATCTAAACCATCTATTCCATCTAAACCATCAAGTCCTCTTGGAATAGTAAAATTTAAAATATGGTTATTGCCTTCAACTATTTCGGACACCATCGCCTCTGTTCCTGGAGTTCCTGTACTAGTGTTACGTATAGTAATCTCTTCAATAGTTGATTCTCCACTTGGCCCTGTTGGGCCCGTTGGGCCTGTTGGCCCTGTTACTCCAGCTGGTATAACGAAATCTAAAATTACATCTTCTATAGTTCCTGAATTTGTTACCATTGCATCAGTACCTGGATCTCCTGTTGTTGTTGTTCCTACTGATATTGTGGTAGCTCCTGTTGGCCCTGTGGGCCCGGTAGGGCCTGTTGCTCCAGTTGGACCATAACAACAAAGAGCACTAGTGGGATATAACGATTTATATTCTTCAATTTTATTAACAGCTTTTTCGTAACTGTTATTACATTTGTTATTCACAAAATCACCTCTATGTATTTTATGAATTTCTCTTCTTATTATGTAGTAAAAAAAAATAGAATATAACGAGATTGTCGTATTCTATTTATTATATATTTCTAAAAATTTTTTATATAATTCATTACATTTATCAATGTCCATTGGATTAATATTTAAAGGATATTTTATATTAAGCTTTTTGTATTTTTCTATACCCATAGTATGATAAGGAATAAAAGTAATTGAATGTATATTATTTATTTTTTTAATATAATTTGATAATTCTAATAAATAATTATTATTATCATGCATTCCCGGTACTATTACTTGTCTAATATCAATAGTAATATTAGTAGTGTTAATAAAATCTATAAAGCCAGTTACTTCTTCTATATCATATTTAACTAAATTAAAATATGGTTCTTTTTCAACATGTTTAATATCTAATATAATTAAATCTATATATTTAAATAATTGTTTATTAGTTATTTTATATCCTGCAGTATCTAATGCAATATGTATATTATCTTTTTTTAATAGTTTACACATTTCAAGTAAAAAATCACTTTGAATAAGTGGCTCTCCACCAGTAAAAGTTACTCCACCATTATTTCCATAATAATCAAAATAATTCTTTATTTTATTATAAAGTTCTAAAGGAGTATAGTTTTTTTCTTTTTTTGTCCACATTTCTGGATTATGACAATATAAGCATCTTTTTTTACATCCTGATAAGAATATTACTGTTCTTATTCCTGGACCATCAATAGCACTCATACTTTCAATTGAATCAATACTACCTTTACAATTTTTCATGAAATGTTCTTTCGATAACTTCTTTTTGTTGTTTCTTAGTTAATCTATTAAATCTTACTGCATAGCCACTTACTCTTATAGTTAATAAAGGATATTTTTCAGGATTATTCATAGCATCAATTAAAGTTTCTCTGTTTAAAACATTGACATTTAAATGATGAGCTTTTTTCTTAAAATATCCATCTAATAATGAAACTAAATTATCAGTTTGTTTTTCAAATGTTTCTCCAAGAGCTGATGGGACTATTGAAAATGTATTTGATATTCCATCTCTACAACAATTAATATAATCTAATTTTGCAACAGAATTTAAACTAGCAATAGCTCCATTTGAATCTCTTCCATGCATAGGATTAGCTCCTGGCGCAAATGCAACATGACAAGCCCTACCATCTGGAGTAGCCCCAGTTTTTTCTCCATATACTACATTAGATGTTATTGTCAAAACTGACAAAGTAGCTTTTGCATTTCTATATATTTCATGTTTATTTAATTCAGAATAAAATTTATTTAATATTTCTTTAGCAATTAGATCCACTCTATTGTCATCGTTTCCATATTTAGGAAAATCACCTTCAATTTTAAAAGAAGTTGTAATTCCCATTTCATTTCTAATTGGCATTACCTTTGCATATTTTATAGCAGATAATGAATCTGTAGCTACAGATAAACCTGCTACTC
>CAYNLX010000012.1:8264-16596 GCA_964398265.1 uncultured Muribaculaceae bacterium
TTATCATGCATATAATGAATGATATTCATAGTGTTAACATATAAATCTACTACTTTATTAATAACATCAAAATATGCTTTTTTTACTGTTTTATAATCTAATACTTTATCATTATTATAAGGAACATTATCAATTACTTTTTCTCCTTTTATTTCATCATATCCACCATTTAAAGAATATAATAAAGTTTTTGCTAGATTACATCTCGCTCCAAAAAATTGCATTTGCTTTCCAATTTTCATTGCTGAAACACAACATGCTATTCCATAATCATCTCCATACAATGGTCTCATTATATCATCATTTTCATATTGTATTGAGTCAGTTATAATACTCATTTTTGCACAATATTTTTTAAAATTTTCTGGTAAATATTTACTCCATAATACAGTCATATTTGGTTCAGGAGCAGAATCTAAATTACTTAAAGTATGTAAAAATCTATATGAAGTTTTTGTTACTAAAGATTTTCTATTTGTGGATACTCCTCCGATTGATTCAGTTATCCATGTTGGATCACCAGAAAATAATTCATCGTATTCTGGAGTTCTTAAATGTCTAGCTAATCTTAATTTGATAATAAATTGATCTATTAATTCTTGTGCTTTTAATTCTGAAATAATTCCATTTTGAATATCTCTTTCAATATAAATATCTAAAAAGGTAGATACTCTTCCTAAACTCATTGCAGCTCCATTATTTTCTTTTATGCTTGCTAAGTATCCAAAATAAGTCCATTGTACAGCTTCTTTTGCATTAGAAGCTGGTTTAGAAATATCAAATCCATATGATAAAGCCATTTGTTTAATATCGTTTAATGCCCTTATTTGTTCAGTTATTTCTTCCCTTTGTCTAATTAAATCCTCAGTCATTTTTCCGATGTGAATTTCAAAATCATCTTCTTTTTGTTTAATTAGATAATCTATTCCATAAAGAGCTATTCTACGATAATCTCCGATTATTCTTCCTCTTCCATAAGCATCAGGTAACCCAGTAAGTAATCCTACGCTTCTAGCTTTTCTCATTTCTTTTGTATATACATCAAATACTCCTTGATTATGAGTTTTTCTAAAAGTATTAAAATAATAATCTAGCTTATCATCCATCTTATAACCATAAGCTTCTAAAGAAGAATAAACCATTCTTATTCCACCAAAAGGATTTAGCATTCTTTTTAATGGAGCATCAGTTTGTAAACCAAAAATCACTTCATTACTTTTATCAATATATCCTGGAGCAAAGGAATTAATACCAGAAAATTTATTTGTTTCAATATCTAATACACCCTTTGATAATTCTTTAGTTAATAGTTTTTTACATGTAGACCATAATCTTTTTGTTTTAGTAGATATTCCACATAAAAATTCTTCATTACCATCATAATATGAATAATTAGATTGAATAAAATCTCTTACATTTATCTCATTAGTCCATTTTCCATCTTTAAAATTTTTCCATTCTGCTCTCATATTTTCACTACCCTTAACTTTCATAAAAAGTATATCATATTTCAATACTTAATTATAGTGTAAAGTTGTGACTAAATGTTTTACATTTGTTATACATTTTGATATAATATAATTGATAGTAAGGAGAATGATTATGAAAATTGAAACAGCTCATATAAATTCAAATAAAGGAGATTTTTCTAAAACAGTATTAATGCCCGGAGATCCATTAAGAAGTAAGTTCATAGCGGATAATTATTTAAAAGATGCAAAGTTAATTAACAACATAAGAGGGATTCAAGGATATACTGGATATTATAAAGAGAAAAAAATAACAGTAATGGCAAGTGGTATGGGATGTCCATCTATGGGAATATATAGTTATGAATTATATAAATACTGTGATGTAGAAAATATTATAAGAATAGGTTCAGCTGGTGCACTTAATGGTGATATCACACTTAACACTATTTTAATAAGTAATGGTTCAATATCTAATTCTAATTATAATAACGAATTAGAAAAAAATAATGGATTATCATATACAAAAAAAGCAGATAAAGATCTAGTTAATAATGCAATTGATATTTGTAAAGAATTAAATATAAATTATGATACAGGTTTATTATATTCTTCAGACACTTTTTATGATGAGGATGGTAATAATGAAAAATTTGCTTCATTAGATGCAAAAGCAGTGGAAATGGAAAGTAATGCTTTATTTATTAATGCAGAAAAATTAAATAAAAAAGCACTGGCAATAGTTACTATTTCTGATAACGTAGTAACTAAAGAATCATTGAGTGCCTTAGATAGACAAAATAGTTTTAAAGAAATGATGGAATTAGCTTTAGAATTAGCAGTAAGGATGGATTAATATGTTTAAAAGAATATTTTTAGTAGTACTAGATAGTTTTGGAATTGGAGAACTACCAGATTCAAAATCATTTAAAGATGAAGGTAGTAATACTTTTAGATCAGTAAATAATAGTAATAAACTTGATATTCCTATATTAAAAAAATTAGGAATCTATAACATAAATGGTATAGATTTTGGTAATAAAGAAATTACCCCCATAGGAGCTTATGGAAAATGTATAGAAAAATCTATGGGAAAGGATACTACTACTGGACATTGGGAAATGGTTGGAGTAATTAATGAATCACCATTTCCAACATATCCACAAGGTTTTCCTGAAACTATAATTAATGAGATAGAAAAACTAAGTGGAAGAAAGGTTTTATGTAATAAAGCTTATTCTGGAACTGAAGTTATTAAAGATTATGGTGAAGAACAAATTGAATCTAAAGGTATTATAGTATATACTTCTGCTGATAGCGTTCTTCAAATAGCTGCACATATTGATATAGTTCCACTGGAAGAATTATATGATATATGTGAGAAAGTAAGAAAAATAATGATAAATAATAATAATGTCGGAAGAATAATCGCTAGACCTTTTAAAGGTGTATATCCTTTTGAAAGAACATCAGATAGAAAAGATTATTCTATTACACCACCATATAATACTTTAAATTATTTAAAAGATAATAATAAAGATGTTATCGGGGTTGGCAAAATACACGATATATTTAACGGATCTGGATTAACAGATGTAAGATTAGTTCATGGTAATGTAGATTGTATTAATGAATCAAATAAAATAATTAATGAAAGTTTTAATGGATTATGTTTTATAAATTTAGTAGACTTTGATATGAATTATGGACATAGAAATGATGTAGATGGTTATGCAGAAGCACTTACAAAAGTAGATAATTGGTTAAGCAATTTTATTACAAAGATTAATTCAGAAGATTTATTAATAATTACCGCAGATCATGGATGTGATCCAGGTACTATATCAACCGATCATTCAAGAGAATACACACCTCTACTTGTTTATAATAAAAACATTAATACAATAGATTTAGGTATCAGAAAAACATTTAGTGATATTGGAAAAACTATATTAGATAATTATAATATAGATAACGATTTACCAGGTACAAGTTTTTTAAAGGAGGTAAAAAATGACTAACGAAGAATTAATTAAATTAGCTATTGAAGAAGTCAATAATTCTTATTCACCATATTCTAAATTTAAAGTTGGTGCTGCTATACTTACTACAACTGGAAAAGTATTTACTGGATGTAATATAGAAAATTCTGCATATTCTCCATCCATTTGTGCTGAAAGAGTGGCAATATTTAAAGCAATTAGTGAAGGTTATAAAGAATTTGATAAAATAGCTATTGTTGGAGGAAATCTAAATGAATATTGTCCTCCATGTGGAGTATGCAGACAAGTAATGTATGAATTTGTAAATGATAATTTTAAAATTATTTTAGGAACTAATTCTTTAAAATATAAAGAATATAGCATAAAAGAATTATTACCAGAAGGATTTAAATTATGAGAATGTATGATATTATTTCTAAAAAAAAGAATAAATTAAAACTTAATAAAGAAGAGATAGAATTTTTTATTAATGGTATAGTAAATAATGAAATACCAGATTATCAAACAAGTTCATTATTAATGGCAATATATTTAAATGGACTAGATGAACAAGAAACTACTTTTTTAACAAATTCAATGGCTAATTCTGGAGATATAATAAACCTAGATAAAATACAAGGAATAAAATTAGATAAACACTCTACTGGAGGCGTTGGAGATAAAACCACATTGGTTGTGTGTCCAATATTAGCTTCTTTAGGAGAAAAAATTGCAAAAATGAGTGGTAAAGGATTAGGATTTACTGGAGGAACAATTGATAAATTAAATAGTATACCAGGATATAATACAATCTTAGATAGAAATGCATTTATTGAACAAGTAAATGAAATAAACATTGCCCTTATTAGTCAAAGTGGAAATATTGCTCCAGCTGACAAAATTCTATATGCATTACGTGATTCAACATCTACTGTAGAATCTATCCCACTAATTGCATCTAGTATTATGTCAAAAAAAATAGCTTCTGGAGCTGATAATATCTTATTAGATGTAAAAGTTGGAAATGGTGCATTTATGAAAAATATTGAAGATGCAAAACATTTAGCTAATACAATGATAAAACTTGGAACCAACTTAAATAAAAAAGTATCAGCTATAATTACGGATATGTCTACTCCAATTGGAAATAATATTGGAAATTCACTTGAAGTAATTGAAGCTATCGAAACATTAAAAGGAAAAGGCCCAAAAGACTTTACAAAGTTATGTTTAGAAATTAGTACTTTAATGTTAATGGATTCAAAAAAATTATCATATGAAGAAGCTAATGAAAAAATTAATTACTCTATTACATCAGGAATTGCACTAGAAAAATTTAAACAATTAATAGAGTATCAATCTGGTAATAAAGACATTATTAATAATTATGATTTATTACCAAAATCAAAATTTAAAAAAGAAATATTATCTACAAAAGAAGGATTTATTACAAAAATAAATACAGAAAAAATTGGATTATTATCCGTAGCTTTAGGAGCAGGAAGAAATAAAAAAGATGAAGAAATAGATTATGGTGCTGGTATAATAATGCATAAAAAAATAAATGATTATATTAAAAAAGGTGATTGTATAGCAACATATTTTACTTCCAAAGATATTATAATAGATCAAGATTATATTCATTGCTTAGAAATTAATGAAGAAAAAATAAAAGAAAATCCACTTATATATGAAATAATAAATGAAGAATCAATTTGATTCTTCATTTATATTTATATCTTTATTTAAATTGTTATCTTTTAATATAATACTAATTTCAATATTTGGATCAATTCTAGATCCTATCGGAATAGAAGTACTCTCTACATAACCAAATCCATCTAAATTATATTTAAGACCAACTAAATTACAAAAAGTAATTATATCACTAGAAGACCACCCAGTAACATCTGGCATAATAAAATTTGTACTATTTGTTACTAAAAATAATTTAGTACCATAATTAACTTTAGTTTTATATTTAGGAAATTGATCAATTATATATTCTCCATCTCCCAATACAATATTATTTAAACCATTATCAGAAAGCAAAGATATTTTTTTACTTAAATAAGATTGAATAGTAATTATCTTGGATTTATCAAATGCATTTTCATTTTCTGTAATACTTTTTGTTTGAGCTACATCTTCTACAACACTTTTTACTAAAGTAGGAAGTGCATTATATGATACAATTCCTCTTTTTAAAGAAACATATAATATATACTCTGGATCTTCATATGGAAATATTCCAGCAAAACTTTTTATTACATCATATTTACCATCCATATAACCTTTTCCAGTATCTTTAGCAATTTGTGCAGTTCCAGTTTTACCAATTAATGTAATATTTTCTGGAGCATATTGACTAGCAGAAGTAAACCCTCCATAAACTACACTTTTCATTAATTCTTTCATTTTATCAGTAGTTTGTTTAGAAGCAACTTTATCTATTTCGGTTCTTTCTCCTTTATAAATAATATTTCCTTTTTGATCAACTATTTTTTCTATTAAATAAGGCTTTAACATTATTCCGTCATTTGCTATTGATGATAAAGCTTGTATATTTTGAATAGGGGTAGTAGTTAATCCTTGTCCAAATGAAGCATTAGCTATTTCTATTTCATATTTAAATGAAAGTTTTCCAGTATATTCATCTCCTAATTCTATTCCTGTTTTTTTACCAAAACCTAGTTTTTTGTAATAATTTAATAAATAATTTTTTTCTAATTTTTTTGCTAGATTAGCTGCAGCAATATTTGAAGAATAACCAAAGCCTTCATCAAAAGTAATAGTTCCAAAACCAATATCATTAAAATCAGATATTGTGTACTCTCCTATTTTCATTGAACCAGATTTATATTTTTCACTTCCATTATATACTCCAGCTTCCATTGAAGCCATAAAAGAATATATTTTCATGGTTGAACCGGGTTCATAAGTATATTGAGATAGAGGTACCATATAATTATTAATATCTAAAACATTTGGATCAAAACTTGGACTAGATGCTGAAGCAACTATTGCTCCAGTTTTAGCATTAGCTATAGTAAATGTTAACCAATCAAATTCATATTCATTTTCAAATTTATCCAAAGCATTTTCTAATATAATTTGTATATTATTATCAATAGTTAAATATATATCATTTCCAGATACTGGATCAACAATACTTTCTGGTGTATTAGGAATTTGATATCCGTATCCATCTTTTTGGTATATTTTATATCCGTCTTTTCCTTTTAAAGATTCATTATATTCTTTTTCTACACCCATTTCGCCAACTATTTCATCATTATCATCTTTCTTTGCGTATCCAATTAAATATGAAGCAAAGTCACCCATTTTATACCATCTTTTAGATGAGGAAATAAAACTAATTCCAGGGAGATCTAAAGCATCTATCTCTTCTTTTTTACTTTCTGAAATATTTCTTCCTCCTGGGCCTAATTCTACTTGATAAACATCTTTATTTAATAATTTTAATATTTCTTCTTCTGTCATATTAATTAATGGAGAAAGAACTTTTGCAGTATATAATTTATCGATAACATGTTGGGGCTTATTCTCATTTGTAGTTCTTTTTGAACTCAAAAAAGCTATAACAGTATAGGAATTAACATTTTGTGCAAGTATTTCTCCATTTTTATCATAAATCGTTCCTCTAGTAGCATATAAAGTACTTTTAATAGTATTTCTATTTGAAGCAAAAGCTTTTAAATCGATATTATCAATCTTGGAACTTAATGATAAAAACAATAATCTTATTAACATTACTACAAATAAAAAAACAATAGATAAAATTAAATATTTATTAATATTTATTTTGCTATTGTTTCTTTTCATAATGATTCTCCTATTCAGTATAATTTGCTATTTCTTTAATATTATCTTTATTATAAGATAATCCCATTTCTTTTGCAACACTTTGAATCTTATCTAAAGAAGCTAATTCATTAATTTGCATAGATAAACTTTCATTTATACTCTCTTGTTTAGCAATCTTTTTTCTTAATTGCTCTACTTTTATATTTGTTTCAGACAAGCTTGCTTTTGAAAAAACAATAAGAACTGGTGAACATATTATTAATAAACATATTAAAAAATACATTATTTTTTCTCCTTTTAGTAATTTAATTTTAGTTCCTGCTCTCTTTGTCATTTTTTATATCCTCTCAATTACTCTTAATTTTGCGCTTTTACTTCTGCTATTATTTCTTATTTCTTCTTCAGTTGGAAGTATTGGCTTATTATATACAAGTTTTATTAAAGGTTTAAACTCTTCAGGTATTTCTGGTAGACCTTTAACTACTTCATTTACTTCACTATATTTTTTAAATGTATGTTTAACTATTCTATCCTCTAATGAATGAAATGTAATAACACACATTCTTCCACCTTTATTAAGCATATTTATTGCTTCGGGTAAAACACTTTCTAATACTCTTAATTCATTATTAACTTCAATTCTTATTGCTTGAAAAATTCTTCTTTCTGGATGATTAAGATTAAAATATTTTGCTCCTACAGCATTATTAATAATATTAACTAAATCTTTAGTAGTTTCGATTTTTTTATTTTTTCTTTCTTCAACAATCTTACTAGCAATAAATTTAGATCTTTTTTCTTCTCCATATTTATAAAAAATATCTAATAACTTTTCAAATTCATAATTATTAACTACCTCACTCGCAGTTAATAAATTATTCTTATCCATTCTCATATCAAGTGGAGCATTACTACTAAAAGAAAATCCTCTTTCTTCATTATCAATTTGTGGACTAGATAAACCTAAATCAAATAAAATTCCATCTACATAATCAATATTTCTTTTAGGTTTATCTAGTCCACAAATTGATAATGAAGAAAGAGGATTTTCTT
>CAYNLX010000013.1:0-15876 GCA_964398265.1 uncultured Muribaculaceae bacterium
GAACCCACGTTATCAGCTTGGAAGGCTGAAGCTCTACCATTAAACTACACCTGCAAATTACCAAGTAAATATAATATATCATATCTACCTGCTTTTTACAAGAATTTTATTTAATTGTTTTACTTTTTCTTTTGGAAGAAAATAATTAGAATCTATCAATTTCTTTTCAATAGTTAGTAATTCTTGTACAACACTTGTTCTTTTAATTTTAAAATATGAGGCTATTTCATAAAGAGAATATTCTTTTCCATTATATAAATTTAGTTTTAAAAACAAAAGTAATATTTCATTTTCTGTTAATATTTGTAATAGATCATCATAAATACTACTCTCTTCAACGGTACATAGTGTTTCATCAATTTCTAATGATATTTCCGTTGGAGTTCTTCTTCTTGTTTGATTCTTTATTCCATTTTCTATTCTATTAATAATTGATTCATCAATTTGATAAAGAGCACTATTAATATCTGCTTCTTTTAAGCTTAAACCAAATAATTTATAAATTAATTCTTTTTGACATTTAGGTAGATTATTTATTTCACTTATAATTGCTTTTTCAGGAATATCAGGAAAATATTCAAATATAGATTTTTTTATACAATTTTTTTGTTTAAAACAATTCTTTGATTTTATAATTATTTCTTCTTCAGATATCAACGAACCATCATTAAAACATTCCCTTATAAATTGAATAACTATAATATTTAGATTTCTTACATATGTTTTCGATATATTTAATAATATAGATATTTTTTCATAAGTTAAAGGAAGAAAACTATAAAAACCAAAATATAAAATAAATATTTGCAGATATTTTTCTGGAATGAAATTAAAAAGATATTCTATCTCTTTTAAAGTTTCTTTGTTTTCTAAATTAATATATTCATCTACTTGATCAAGTGATACTAAATCTTCAAAATTATTTTTAAATTCGATAACATTTAAATTACTTTCTGGAATAATTCTTTTTACTACTTTTTGCCTTTGAATATATTTTAATATTCTACATTTTATGTATTTTATTGCATATGTAGAAAATGCATAATTTTTAGTATAATCATAATTAAGAATAGCTTGCCAATAAGCTAAAAGTGCAATTGAATAATACTCTTCTCTTTCACTTGTAGTTCCTTTGAAATATTTATTTATAACATATGAAACTAATTTAATATTATCATTATATATAATGGTTGATACATACTCCTCACCATTATTAAATCTTTTAAATAATTCTATAGTTTCTTCTTTAGAATATTTCATATAATCCCCCTAATAAATTTTAATCGTTGAAAAATTCATAATACCAAATTATAAAACAATATATTGTCCATATTTTTTTATAATTATCTCTTTTATTAATCTTATGTTCATTTACCATTTTATGTAATTTTTCATTATTAAAATATTTTTTACTAATAGGAGTATCAAACGATTTATTAATAGCATCTACAACATCATTTTCTTTTAACCATTCTCTCAATGGAACTGGGAATCCTAACTTTTTCTTATTATATGATTCATTAGGTATTACTTTTTTAGCAGCTTGTCTTAAAGCAACCTTAGTATTCTCTTTTGTAACTTTTGCACTAAAAGGTAAAGTTCTAGCTACATTAAATACTTCAATATCAGTAAAAGGTACTCTTCCCTCAATTGAATTAGCCATTGTCATTTTATCTGCTTTTTGAAAGATATCTTTTATTAACCAAAAATTGATATCTATAGCTTGCATTTTTATTATATTATTTTGATCTTTTTGTGATTGAAAAACATCATATGTAATATCCTTGTTTCTTTCCTTAGTAGGAGTTATTAAAACTTTGTTTCTTTCTTTTTCACTGAATACTTTTGTTACTCCAATATAATTGTCTTCTAATTTTTGTCCTCTTCTTACAAGAAAGTTTAGTCCTCTATGTTCAGGAAATAAACTAGCAATATTTGCAATTAATTTTCTAATGCAAAATGGTATTTTATTATATAAACTAACATCTACTTCTTCTCTATAGTAATTATACCCACCAAATAATTCATCTGCACCTTCGCCTGATAATACAACTTTTACATCTTTACTTGCTAGTTTGCTAACAAAATATAATGCAATAGCTGCCGGATCAGCAAGCGGTTCATCTAAATGATACATAATATTTGGAACCGCATTAAAGTATTCTTCTTTACTTATTTTATATGTCTTATTTTCTATTTTCAATCTATTAGCTAAATCTTTAGCATAATCTATTTCATTATATTTTGGTATATCATAACCGACAGTAAATGTTTTATTAGGCTTTCCTAATGCAACTATATATGAGGAGTCAATTCCGCTAGAAAGGAAAGAACCAACTTCAACATCACTTAACATATGATGTTTAACTGAATCAGTCATTATATCACTTATATCATTTATTATTGAATCCATATCTCTGCTTTTAACATCAAAAGTTAATTCAAAGTATTTTTGTATATTTAATTCATTATCTTTAAAAGTAAAATAATGTCCTGGTTCTAATCTATATACATTTTTAAAAAAAGTCTCACTTGTTGGAACATAATTAAAAGATAAATATGATGGTAATACTTTATCATTTAATTCTTTTTCAAACTTAGGATGTTTTAAAAAAGATTTAATTTCTGAAGAAAACATAAAATTGTTATCTTTTAAATAATAATAAAATGGTTTTATTCCAAAATGATCCCTAGCACCATATAATTCATTTGTTTCTTTGTCCCAAATTACAAAAGCAAACATTCCTCTTAATTTTTTAACAATGTTATTACCATATTCTTCATATCCATGTAAAATTACTTCTGTATCACTATTTGTATTAAATTTATGATTCTTTTTTTCTAATACTTTTTTTATTTCTTTATAATTATATATTTCTCCATTAAATACTATGACCAAATTTTTATCTTCATTAAACATAGGTTGATCCCCTGTGCTTAAATCAATAATAGATAATCTTCGATGGCCTAATGCCACAACTTTATCAGTATAATACCCTTCCCCATCAGGTCCACGATGTTTAATAGCATTCGCCATTTGTTTTACTATTTGCTTTTTATTTTTATCTTCAGTTATAAAACCAGTTATTCCACACATATTAATCTCCTAATAATTTATTATAATATTCGTTCATTACTATTAACTCACTTATTGAAAAATTGTTATATACTTTATTATTAATAGTGGTAACATAATTATCCTCTATCTTAGTATCTTCATCTGGAGTAAATACCTTTGTTGATGTATAATATCTTCCGTAATCACTAATCCAGCTTCTATTACTAAACATTACTAATCCTTCTGTATCAGATAATAAGTCTTTTCCAACTAATAGTCTTGAGTCATATTCTATTCCAAATAGATTTAATAATGTTGGTAAAATATCTATTGATCCCCCAACTTTATTAATTTCAGTTTTAACCGCATCTTTACTCCATATTACAAGATTACTATGATTAACTTCAAATAAAGAATCTCTTTTATATGTAGAAATAGTATTTATCTCATCCGTGGATAATGAATAAGGATAATGATCTCCTACCATTACAATAACTGTATTATCTAGCTTTCCTGATTCTTCTAATTGTCTTAATAATTCTTCAATTCCCTTATCAGTCTCTATTTGACTAGCTAAATATGCTTTAATAGAATCAGGATAATCTAAATCTTTTACTAATAATTTATTTTTTGATGCCATATTATTTCCACCAAAAGAATATAATGCATGTCCGCTTACTGTAATATAATCTATTGCAAATGGATTTTCACTTTCTAAAAAGTATTTAGGAGTTTGAGTAAACATTTCTAAATCACTAGTTGGCCATGAATTACATGTCATTAATTTTTCTAATCCGTTATCGCATCCTAAAAAATCATCAAATCCTAAAGTTTTCATGGTAACTTGCCTATTATAATAAGTATATGTCCAATCATGAATAGCTTTTGTTTTATAGCCCTCTTTAGCAAACATATTACCTATTGCATAAGGAAAATCAACTGTACCTGTTTTCCATTTTTTTAATATTGTTTGATTAGGAATTAAACTTGTCATAGATTGAAATTCTCCACCAGTAGTGCTTAAAAAAACTGGATTATAAAAATTATTAAACACAAATCCTTCATTTGTTAATTTATACATAGTAGGAGTAATATCTTTATCTACTGCAATAGAGTTCCATCCCTCAACTAGAATAAATATTAAATTCTTTCCTTTAAATAATCCCGTATATTCATTTTGTTTAGTAGGAGTGGCATTTTCAAAGTATGAATGCAAAGATAAAATACTTTTATTTGTTTCTGTTTCTTTTAATTTATTAAAGTCTATATTAGTAATATTATATTTTATTTCTTTTTCTGTTTCAATATTAGGTTTTTTTTCATCTATTATAATATCAGAATTAAAACCAAATATATATCTTTTAATATCTAATCTTACAGTAGTTAATAGTCCCATTTTTTCCACTGTAATATTTGGCTCATGAACAGAGTAATATAATTGATAAGGTGAATATAATTCTTTTTTATTAGGAACAAGAATTAATAAAGAGATTATAAAAATAAATATAGTTATTATAATTAACAACAAACTTTTTTTAAATTTAATAGTGTTATTAGTAATCTTTTTATTTAATATTATATAAAACATTAATGGTAAAGATATAAATACAAAGCCAACAATATTTTTTAATATTGCTTCAATAACTACTGGTATGTTATCAGCAGCTTGATCAGCCATTCCCAAAGAATTTAATGATAATATTACTGAAAACAATTTATAAAAAATAAACTGTGTTTCAAAAGTTAAAAATAATGCAACCATTACTATTATATTTAAGATTCTATTTACCTTTGGTTTAAATAAACTAGTAAATATATATATAAATAATGCAAATGGAATACTAAATATAATAATATATAATAATGACATATTAAATAATGTTTTAAAAGCAAATATTTTAAAAGTCAATTCTAATACTAAAATAGATATATAATAAAATAATAATTTATTAATCTTCATAAAAAACCATCCTTACTTAACTATTATAACAAATTTTTAGTAATATAGTTAAAAAAAGAAGAATTATTTTCTTCTTTTAAACATTACTTTTCAATATTCATTAATACTACAATATTATGATAATATCAAAAAAATAACAAGTACAATAAGTAATGCTTGTATGTACTTGTTATTAATATATACTATTTATTAATTTTTATTTGACCTGTTTTTTCCAATATTTTTTCTTCTTCTCTATAATTCATAGCCATACCTATTACAAAAATCACTGCCAATAAATATACCCAAAGCATTAATATAACAATATTTGATAAACCAGCATAAAACAAATCATATCGTGCAAATTTAGATATATAAGTTGAATATAGCGCTGTTGTTAATACCCATCCAAAAGTTGTAAAAACCGCACCAAAATTGACATAACTACTGCTAATTCTTTTATCTGGAGCTAAAGTGTAAATTACTTTAATTATAAAAAATATAATAAACCAAGATACTGGACCTTTTAATAAGTTAAATACAAAATAAATATTTTGATAAAACTTATTACTAACATTAATTTCCTCTATTGCCTTTAAAATATTATTTCCAAATACTGGTACTATTAAAATAAACATAAATAATATCACCAAAATAAATGTCATAACTAATGCCTTGATACGTCTTTTAATTAAATTTCTATCTCTAATATTATATATAGTGTTTGATGTTATTATTATTGATTTAGCACCATTAGAAGCAATATAAAAAGCACATAAAATAAAGAATAAAAACTTAAAATCAACTTTACTAGGCTGAATAGATGGTAGTAGCATAGACACTATATCTTGTGAAAATATTCTTTCTAAAGAACCTTTAAATAAATCCATAGAGATATTAATAAAGGAAGCACCATAAGCTATTAAAGTTAAAATAGGTACAACTGATAATACAAAGAAAAAAGCAAGCTGTCCAGCAAGAGGACCTGCTTGTATTCTATCAAAAACTGATTTAATATTATCGTAAAATTCTTCAATAAAACGTTTCATATTATTCCTCTTTAGTTTTGTCATTTCTCATGGCTATAGTAGCTTCATTTATAGCATCATCCAAAAGCTTTTTATCATCCGTTATCATACTATAACCTATAGCAGCACCATATTCATAAGGTAGCTTTTTAAATTCTTTATATAGTTTTCTCATATAATTTACAACTTGCTTTTCTTCGTATCCAACTAAATATAATAAGAATTCATTTCCGTCAGATCTAATAATATCACTGTTATCCAATTGTGTTTTAATTAATATATTGGCAGCACTTTGAATTTGTTTATCTCCTTCTTCATGTCCAAATGTATCATTAAGATATTTTACATTGTTTAAATCTATTATTATTATTGACTGTGGATATATTGTATTTTTATCCCAATCATCAATATTTTCATTTAAATAATTCCTATTTTTTAATGAAGTTAACATATCAATAAATTTTAATTTATCTTCTTTTTTTATTTTCTTAGAAATTTTAACTTTTTTAGAATATTTATAAGCTATATAAAGTATAACTATTCCAGAAATAATTATATATAATAAATATTTTGCTATTTTACCTGCTATAGTACCATTTCTAATAGTTTTATCAAAATTATATACGCCTTCGTTTTTTATTTCATTTGGATCTAAAAATCTCATGTATTGATCAAATAATTTATAGAATGTTGCATCGCCATTAATTTTAAAACTATAACTTATTGGTAAAATTGTTCTAAATTGTTCTGTATTATTAATACCATTATTAATATAGTAATTATAGGTATTTGTATCTAATGCAATTAAAACATCTTTTTTTGCTAATTTTAATAATTCTTTTTCTGAATTATAATATTTAATATTTATATTACCAATTTGAGTTAGATAATTTGATGTTACACTATTAGATAGTACATATACTTCTTTTCCTTTTAATGAATTAATAGAATTATATACTTCATAATTATTAGATTTTGTTATTAAGCTTAATTCTATGTAATTAATAGAATTAGTCTTTGTAAAATCATTTTCAAAAACATAATATTCTGCGTATAAATCTATTGAATTGTTATTTATGGCTTTTGATAGTTTATTATATTTATTATATTTTATAAACTTAAAATCTGTATGAGTTAAATCGGAAAATGATTTTAAATATGCAGCAATTATTCCGCCATAATTACCTCCGACATTAGTTTCATAAGGACTATTTTCTAAAAATCCATATTTATATTCTTTTCTAGTTAATATATCTTTATCTTTTTCAGTTATTTTAAGATTGGTAGCAAATGTATTTAAATTAGCTTCATTATAATAATTATTAAATGAGTTTATAATCCACTTATTATAAAATTTTTTTATTGAAGAAGTTAATTTCTTATCCCCATCAAGATATAAAGTATAATATAATTTAGCATCACTAAAATGATAATTAATTACATACCCACTTGATAATATTGTATTTATATACTCATTTAATGGAACAACCATATATTGAATTTCTGATGAATTTAAAGCTGCTACTAACTCATCTTTTGTATTATATTCATTAAATATAACAAGATTATTATCAATATAATTTTTGACAAATGTGTTAGAAGATAAAACTCCGATAATATTATTATTTAAATCATTTTCATTTCGAACTAATTTCATACCTGTTGAAACTAAGACAAAATGATCTTTAAAAAATATTAAATCTGATTTAGTTACTTCATTTTTAATTTGAAAAGATAACCCAGATGATGTTTCTCCCAATAAATAAGGAACTTTATTTAAGTAAATATCATATTCTTTTTCAATATCATTTATAAAATCAAAGAATACTCCATCTCCAGAATCACCAAAATTATTTATATTGTTTATTACTCCTATATTAGTCATAGTATTAGCATTATCGCTTAACCATTGTTTCTCTAATATTGTTAATTTATTCTTATCTCTTAATAAAAAATATGTTGTTAATCCACTAACAAGTATTATAATAATAAATATTAAAGTAATAATTAGTTTTTTCTTTCCTTTTTTAGTCATAGTAATTCACTATTCCTCGCTTCTATTATTATTCCAAATTACATTTGAACTAATTACATTCTTAGCTCCCATAATTATGAAACCATCATCAACATCACTTTTTTCTGCCACTAGCATAAACTGTATATCATAAAATGATAAAATACTTTCATCAAATTTTTCTATTATTTTAGTTGCTTTTCCTTCAGCATCAACTAGTGGAGTTGTAGGAACAAATACTATATTAATATATAATACTTTCCCTTTAAGATCAAAATTAACTTCATTAATAGATTCATCTAATTCAAATTCTTTTTTTATTTCTGCTTTTAAATCATCTGAAATAGGTACTTTTTCTATTCCTTCATTTCTATTTCCATATTTATCACTACTTGTACCAGTATAAAAATATTTTATTAATAACGCAAAAATTATAATAAAACAAATTATTACTACTAACATAAGTATTGCAAATACTCTATTCTCTGTAAAAAACCTTTTCATCCAATCACCTCATAAGGTATTTTAATTATACTACATATTAATATTCTAATCAATTAAATTAATTGTTTTAATATTTCATTAGTTTTAATATTATCCCATATTTCTATATTTAATTTTATAGCTTTATCATATTTACTTCCTGGATTTTCTCCAACAATTACTACATCAGTATTCTTACTTACAGACTCTTTTACTAATCCACCATAGTTTTCCAATAATTCTTTTATTTCATCTCTGCCATAATTATCTATAGTGCCTGTTATAACAAAGGACTTATTAGTTACCAAGTCATTTTCTTTTGACTTTTTTCCAAGATAATTTAAGTTAATACCAAGTTTTTCTAAATCTTTTATTATTTTTACACTATTATTGTTACTGAAATAATTTACTATATTGTTTGCAAGTACTTCTCCTATATCATATATATTAGAAAGCTCTTCAACAGAAGATTCACATAATTTATAAATAGTATTATATTTTTGAGATAACAATTTAGCAGTTTTATATCCAATTCCTGGAATTCCTAATCCAAACAACAATCTTTCCAATGAATTAGTTTTACTTTTCTCTATGTTTTCTAATAAATTATTGATACTTTTAGAGCCAAATCCTTCAAGTTCCATTAATTCTTCTTTTCTATCCTTTAATTTAAAAATATCTACATAATTGGTTATAATTCCCATATTGTAAAAATCTTCGATGATTCTTTCTCCTAAGCCTTCAATATTCATTGCATTTCTTGAAACAAAATGAATTAATTTATTAATGTTTCTAGCTGGGCAAGATTCATTTGGACAAAAATAATCTATTTCAGTATTTGATTTAACTAGTTTTGTTTCACATATTGGACATGAACTAATCATAATTAATTCTTTTTCTAGTCCTGTTCTTCTTTCTTTAACTGGTCCTATAATTTCTGGAATTACATCCCCTGCTTTTCTAACATAAACAAAATCGTTAATTCTTAAATCTTTATCTTTTATAAATGATTCGTTATGTAAAGTAGCTCTTCTTATTGTGCTTCCAGCTATTTTTATCGGATCTAATACTGCATTAGGTGTTATTTGTCCAGTTCTTCCAACAGTAAATATAATATTTCTTAATTTAGTAATTACTTCAACTGCTGGAAATTTATATGCAGTTGCCCATTTAGGATATTTTGCAGTGTAACCCAAACGTTTTTGGTCACTAATACTATTTACTTTTATAACAACACCATCAATATCATATGGAAGACTTTCTCTATGAATAGTCCAGTATTTTATATACTCTATAACACTATCAATATTTGAACACTTTTTTATATTTTTATTTACATTAAACCCTAATTCTCTAAAATACTCTAAAGATTCATAGTGGGTTTTAAAATTTGTGACAGGTAAATGATAAATAAAAGTCTCAAGATTTCTTTCTCTAGCTATCTTACTATCTAATTGTCTTATACTTCCAGCTGCTGCATTTCTTGCATTTTGAAATAATGGTAAAGATTCTTGTTCTCTTATATTATTTAATTTGTTTAGCATTTCTTTACTTAAGTATATTTCTCCGCGAACTTCAATATCAGTTTTTAGTTTTATCTCTTTTGGCAAATCTTTTATAGTTAAAGCATTATGAGTAATATCTTCTCCTGTAACTCCGTCTCCTCTAGTTGAAGCAGTATTAAGTTTTCCATTTTTATATAAAACAGAAACAGAAAGTCCATCAATTTTTAATTCACAAACATATTCAGGATTTTCTATAATTTTTTTTATTTTATTATCAAAATCTCTTAATTCATCTTCATTAAAAACATTAGAAAGACTAAACATTGGAGTTTCATGAGATATTTTTTTAAACGAATCTATTACTTTATCTCCAATTTTTTTTGTTGGAGAATCTTCTCTAATTAATTCAGGATAATCTGCTTCAATTTTTTCTAATTCTCTTCGTAAAGAATCATATTCTTGATCTGTAATAGTAGGATTATCTAAAGTATTATAATTATAATCTGCTTCATTAATTATTTTAATTAATTCATTATATCTTTCTAACATGTTTTCACCTCTTATTTATTTTTCCCAAAGATTTGGTTTATATATCCCATATATTATCATTTCATTTATAGCATTCACAATTTGTTCTTTATCTTCTTTATAAGTTACCCCATACCATTTACTAGATGTCTCAAGAACTTTTACATTAATTATATTTTCATCTATTAATCTAAACACCTCATCAGGTATCAACCATTCACATTTATCTAAATTATTTTTGTTTTCTTCAAAAAAAACATTAAATCTTTTTTCTAACTCTTGAAATAATAATGGACTAAATCCAAACATATTCATTGACACTGAATCTTCTTCTTTTACTTCAAATGGTTTTCTTCCATCTAAAGGTGATGCAATTATTCTATCTTCCTGTTTTTCTATAGAACTTTCAATCAAATTTGTTAAAAAACCTTCTTTTATTTCACAGTACCCTCTTTTTACTGCTCCGTTATCTGTTAAAGTATTTATTACTTTATATCCGACCATACAAAATTCATTTTCTTTCATATCTTTAAGATAATCAAACATAATTTTATATGAATCATATCCATAAAAATCATCTGCATTTACTATAGCAAATCTTTCTTTTACAATATCCTTACAACAATAAATTGCATGAGCAGTACCCCATGGTTTTATTCTATCTGAAGGAATTGTAATAAAATCTGGTATTATATTCATATCTTGAAATACATATTCTACATTTATAATTCCTCCAATTCTGTTACCAACAGTATCTTTAAAAAGTTCATAGTTTTCTTTTTTTATAATAAAAACAACTTTATCAAATCCTGCTTTTTTTGCATCATATATAGAATAATCTAATATAAATTCTCCATTGGGCCCAACTGGTTCAACTTGTTTAAGTCCTCCAAATCTACTACCCATTCCTGCAGCCATAATTACTAATGTCATAAAATCAACTCACTTTCTTTATTCCCTTATAATTCATCATTAATTTTTTAATTCCATCTTTTTTAAATGCTACGTTCATTAATGTTTTGTCAATACTTACAACTACTCCTAATCCATAAATTTCATGTGTTACTATATCGCCAACAACATAATTAGTAGCTACATCATTATAATAATCATTCTTATTAATCGGTTTTTTTTCAAAAATATTCTCATTTACTTTATCTATGTATTTTTCATCTATTTCATCAATAAATCTTGATGGGGAGTTTACAGTTTCTTTTCCATAAAGCATTCTTCTCTTAGCATTTGTAAGATATAACATTTTTTTAGCTCTTGTAATACCCACATAACAAAGCCTGCGTTCTTCTTCTATTTCTTCTTTATCAATTAATGCATTTGAATGAGGGAACAATCCCTCTTCCATACCAATTAAAAATACAATGTCAAATTCTAATCCCTTTGCACTATGAAGTGTCATTAAAGTTATTTCGTCATCACTTTTTTTATAATCACTCATATCACTCATAAGAGTAATCTCTTCTAAAAAGTCTCCTAAATTAACACTTCCAGTTCTTTCTTCAAAAGATGAAGTTATACTTTTAAATTCTAATAAGTTTTCTAATCTTAATTCACTTTCTAAATCCTTATTATTTTCTAAAGAAGATTTAAGGTTAGTTTCTGTTAATATGTAATCTATTAACTCAGTTAGAGATAAATTTTCACTTTCTTTTGTTAATCTAATTATAAGATTTTTAAATTCTAATTCTTTTCCACCGTTTATTGCTTCCATAATAGAAATGTTTTTTTCTTTTGCTTCTTTTTCTAAAGCATTTAATGTAGCAACGCCAATTCCTCTTTTAGGAGTATTTATTATCCTTCTTAAACTTATGTCATCATTATTATTTAGAATCATTCTTAAATAGCTTATTAAATCTTTAATTTCACTTCTATTGTAGAAATAATAACTACCTACAACTTTATAAGGAATATTTGATTTTAAAAACATCTCTTCTATCACACGAGATTGTGCATTTGTTCTATATAAAATTGCTATATTTTTTTTACTTATGCCTTCACCAATTAATTTTTTTATTTCCTCTAATATAAGAGTAACTTCATGTTTCTCATCATAACTTCTTAAATATTTTATCTTTATTCCATCACCGTTGCCGCTCCATAAGTTTTTTTCCTTTCTTTGTTTATTATTCTTTATTACATCATTAGCGGCATTTAAAATTGTGTTTGTACTTCTATAATTTTCCTCTAATTTAATTACTTTTGCATCTTTATAATCATTTTCAAAATTCAGTATATTTTTATAATTTGCCCCTCTAAAAGAATATATACTTTGGTCTTGATCTCCCACTACAAAAATATTATTATACTTATTTGCTAATAATCTACTCAATTTATATTGAACCTCATTAGTATCTTGATATTCATCAATTAAAATATATTTAAATTTATCTTGATAATGATTTAATATATCTTTATTATTTTGAAATAAAAAAACTGGTAAAGTTAAAAGATCATCAAAATCTACAGAATTATTCTTTTTTAATAACACTTGATATTCATCATATACTTTTAAAGCTATTTTCTCTGGAGGAGTATTAAAAAATTGTGTTATCTGTGATTCTGTTAAACATTCATTTTTTATAAATGAAATTCTATTCTTAATATAATAAGGGCTAACTTGTTTAGGATCAATATCCAAATTTTTCATTATTTTTTTTATTATAGAGTTAGTATCATCACTATCTAAAATTGTTATGTTTTTTTCATATCCAAGTTCTGAATAATTTTCTCTTAATATTTTTAATCCTAAAGAATGAAAAGTACCAATAAAAGAGTTTGAACAATCAATCATTTCATTAACTCTTGTTTTCATTTCCTTAGCGGCCTTATTAGTAAAAGTAATTGCTAATATGTTATACGAATCTACTCCTTGTTCAATTAAATTAACTATTCTCATTGTTAATACTCTAGTTTTTCCTGACCCAGCTCCCGCTATTACTAAACATGGACCGTTTTTATGCATTACTGCTTCTTTTTGTTGATCGTTTAAATCTATCATTTTCTTCATGTTATACCTCTTAAATATTATAGCATAAAAAAACTATAGTTTTAACTATAGTTTTTCAATAATAGATATATTTTTTGATAGTTTCTCGACCAAATCTTTTTGATCGTATTTAGTAAACTTTTTATTAAATACTGAGTTGTTTTCTAAAAATATATGTGGAAATTTAATAAAACATTCTTTATAATTTAAAACTCCTAAATCTATTAATAAATTTATGTTTGTCCATACTAGAACTGGAAACTCTTCCAATCTAGAAACAACCTCAGCTGGTATATTATTATTTAATGTATCAATATCTTCATTTGTAAATCCCAATTTTCTTAAATAATCCATTTTACATTCCTCCTAACGAAGGTGCTTTTTTAACAGAGCTGCTAGTTAATATTGAAGATAGTAAAATGTCATCAGATGAAATAGTATTATTATTAATACTTTCTAAAGAAGTACTTAAAATATTTCCTAAAGTAAATGTAATATCATCATTACTTGCTCCTAAGACTTTCAATTTAGTAATTTTATAAGCTAACTCATTATCAATTGAAATCAATGTTAAGAAATCCGTAATAGATTTTTCATCTTCAAATATAAGTTTTAATGCTCCAATATATTTCTTAACATCTATTCCATTATTTTTACATACTGAAAGATTATCAATTAAAGATTTAACATTAACATTATTTTTCAAATATTCTTCTATTTCTGGTGAAAACCATAATCCAAAATCGAATAATGCATCTCCTACATCTAAAACAGGTTTTCTTACTTCTTTAACTTGATCAAATTCTCTAACTAAGTTAGGAGTAATAGGTGCTAATTCTTTTAAGGCATCCTCTTCTAATTTACTAACTTCTTTTGTTGCTTCTGGTACTCGTAAAGGTTCTGGATTAGAATAATTATTAAGCCAATTATCAAGTTCTTCACTTCTATTTTTAGATTCCATAAATTCTTCATTTGATATACTAGGTTCACTTAAATTATCTTGTTTAAATTTATTATCTTGAGTAACTGGTTCTGGTGTTGGTTCAAATTCCTTTTTAGGAGTATTTATAGGAGTATATGAGAATGTGTTGATTTTTCTTCCATCAAATAATTTTCCATGTTCATCATATTCTATTAATACTTCATGCTCATTTTGTAGAATACCTTGTAATGATTTTGCTTGGGCTTCAGTTAATCCTAATAACTCAGTTAATTTTGATTCTATAACGCTAGGAATCTCATTTCTAATTGATTCATCAATTGCACTTTGATAAATTTTTTGAAGTTCATCAATTATTTCTTCAATTTCAGCTTTTTTAGTTTCTAAATCATCTATACTTGATTCATAACTTGCTTCTTCTATTATACTAGTTATTCTAGTAATATTTTCTTTAATTTTATCAATTTGCCCATTTCTTAATTTAAGAGCAGTATCTCTTTCTCCATCTTCTCTAACAATTTTGTCTAAGTTCTTTTCGACTAATGTTCCAGCTGAAGAAAGCTGAGCAAGTGCATAAGATAATTCAGAGTTTTCTTTTATGGCTTCATACATCTGATCTAATACTTTAACTCCAGATTTAAATTTACTTAATTCACTTTCGTATTCTTTTAACTCTTTTGTTGCATTTTCTAAAGCTGTTTCGTTTTCTTCTTTATTACGATATATTTCTTCTATAGAAGAAATAATTTTTTGATATTCCTCATTGTCTTCAGGATTTTTCAATTTAAAAAACAAATCTAACAATTTTTCTTTTTCTCTAATTGTCATATATTTCACTCCTTATTATTACTAATTAAGTATATCATTAATGCTGTTTTAAGTAAATAGAAAATAGATAAATCACAAAAATAAAAATATGGGAATATAATACATAAAACATAAAGGAGGAATTATGAAAAAAATATTGTTTGGATTAATAATCATATTAATCTCAATTATCAGTTTTTTTGTTTTATACGAAAAACCAGATGATAAATATAAAACTATACGAGTAGCTGAAGTTACTCATAGTGCATTTTACTCACCTTGGTATGTAGCATTAGAGAAAGGATATTTTGAAGAAGAAGGATTAAAAATTGATGTTATTTTAACTCCAGGTGCTGACAAAGTAAGTGCAGCAGTTTTATCAAAAGATGTAGAAATAGGATTTTGTGGTGCAGAAAGTTCAATATATGTTTATAATGGTGGAGAAAAAAATTATATAGAAAATTTTGCTGGATTAACTAAAAGAGATGGACAATTCATAGTATCAAGAAAAAAAATAGATAATTTTAAAATAGAAGATTTGATTGGTAAAGAAATACTTGTAGGCAGAATAGG
>CAYNLX010000014.1:0-4949 GCA_964398265.1 uncultured Muribaculaceae bacterium
TACACTTTTATGAACATTCATGCACTGACTTGTGCACTTTACTTTTTATCTAACGGTTTTTTACAATTTTTTAATTATCTTGTTTGTATTCAAAATATTCTCCCAAGAATCTTCTTTAGTTTTTTCAAATATTTTATAATCACGTTTTATATCCGCTATTTTGAAAGACATATCTCCACTTTGCTTTGTTCCGAATAAGTCTCCTTCTCTTCTTAATTTAAAATCTTGTTCACTAATATAAAATCCATCATTACTTTCTTTTAATATTTGTAATCTTTTCGTATCAGAATCACTTATTAAAAAACACTTTGATTTAATATCACTTCTTCCAACTCTTCCACGTAACTGATGAAGTGTTGCAAGACCAAATAATTCTGAATTAAATACTATTATCATACTTGCATTTGGAATATCTACTCCAACTTCAATAACTGTTGTGGAAATTAATATTTGAATTTTTTTATTTTTAAAATTATTCATTATAGTTTCTTTTTCATCTTTATTCATTGAACCATGTATAATATTAATATTAATTTTTTTATTGAAAGCAATATCAAATTTATTTTTTAAATCATAAACTGAATATACATCACTATCTTCATTTTCTATTAAAGGTGCTACTACAAATATTTGATGATTTAGTAACACTTCATTTTTAACTTCATTTAGTACTTTTTTTATATCTTTATTAGATACTACTTCTGTTAAAACATCTTTTCTTCCAATAGGTTTTGTTTTAATTATAGATACATCCATATCTCCATATAATGCTAATGCATAAGTTCTAGGTATAGGAGTTGCACTCATATATAATACATCTGTATTAAAACCTTTATTAGATAATTTTAATCTTTGATTAACACCAAATCTATGTTGTTCATCTGTAATAATTAAACCTAATTTATTAAAAACTACATCGTCAGTAAGTAAAGCATGAGTTCCTATAACAAAGTTTACCTCATTATTCTTTATTCTTTGTTTAATTATATTCTTTTCTTTATTAGTTATTTTACCAGTTAATAATTCTATATTTAAGTCTGGAAAAATATTTTTAAAATTTTCATAATGTTGATGTGCTAATATTTCCGTTGGAGCTAAAAAAGCACTTTGATATCCAGCTAAAAAATTAGCATACATTGCAATAAATGATACTATAGTTTTACCACTTCCAACATCTCCAATTAATATTCGATTCATTCTTTTATTACTTTTTAAATCAGATAAAATATCTTTTATTGATTGTTCTTGATCTAACGTAAGTTTATACGGAAGCTTTTTAATTATTTCTTCTATTTTTTTTATATCATATTCTTTTGATATACCATTTTCCTCATTAATTCTAATATATTTTAAATAATTCATTTTATATGAAAATTCATACAATTCATCATAAATTAATTTTAGTTTTGCTTTTTTTAATTCCTCTATATTTTTTGGATTATGTATTATTCTTATTGCTTCAGACTTATTAATAAAATTATATCTTTCATTCAATTCTAATGGAATTTCATCTTTAATATTATAATCTTTTAATGATAGTATTGCTTTTTTTATTACATTATTATTTAATCCTTTAATTAAATGATAAACAGGATCTATTTTATTATTATCTATTTTATTAAATATAATATTATTAGCTATAAAAGAATTGTGTAAACTATCATATTTTCCTATTAAAGTTATTTCTTTTCCTACAACAATATTATTTTTATAAAAAGCTCTATTAAATATTTTAACATTTATTATATTATTATTTATTAAACATGTAAAAGAAAGCATATTAAAATTCCTTTTTATATAACTTACTTTACCTGTTGATTCAATAGTTCCATACGCGTTAATTGTTTCACCTTTTTTACAATTATTAATATTATGTATATTATAAAAAATATA
Source organism: uncultured Muribaculaceae bacterium (assembly GCA_964398265.1). Classification (GTDB taxonomy): domain Bacteria; phylum Bacillota_I; class Bacilli_A; order RF39; family UBA660; genus CAYNLX01. The sequence continues at coordinate 1,894 of CAYNLX010000014.1, forward strand.
TCTATATGGATAATAAGTAAGTAAATCTTCCACAGAAAAAACACCTATTTTGTTAAATAGCTTCTGTGTTTTTTCTCCAATTCCCTTAATATTATTTAAATCCATAAAAACCTCTTAAAAAATGAAAAAAAGTGTTGACAAATCTCTTATTTTCAATTAGTATATACATCACCAGTTCACTTTTAGGCGAATTGGTGCTAGTATCACACTAGCCAACCCCTTTTTATTCTTTTGAAGGTGTCTCAGGGGGCACCTTCGTTTTTTTGTTATAAATTAGATTTATTATCTAAACTTTTATCTTTATAAAAATTATACTTTTCTATAGCAATATTTTTATTTGCTTCTAACAATTGATTAGCTAATTCTTCATCTTTAATTTTTAAAGAATTATATCTTACTTCATTTAATAAAAATTCTTCATATAAATTAAAATCCGGTTCTTTAGAATCTAAATATAATTTATTATTTATTGGGTTATATCTAGTTAATAAAACATATCCACATTTAACTGCTAATTTTTGTTCATTTACACTATTAAATAAGCCATTTTTTATTCCATGTTCAACACAAGGAGAATATGCAATTATTATTGAAGGACCTTTATGATTTTCTGCTTCTTTAAAAGATTGAATTGTTTGTAAAGGATTAGCTCCTAAAGAAACAGATGCAACATAAACATTTGGATAATTCATAGCTATTTTAAATAAATCTTTCTTTTTATTTCTTTTTCCTAAGTTTGCAAATTCCGCTACTTGACCTATATGAGATGATTTACTCATTTGCCCGCCTGTATTAGAATATACCTCAGTATCAAGTACTAAAATATTTATATTTTCATTTGAAGATAATACATGGTCTAACCCGCCAAATCCAATATCATATGCCCATCCATCTCCTCCAACAGCCCAAATACTTTTTGAAGGGATAAATTCAATTAATTTTTTTAAATCATTAGGTATTAATTTGTTTTCTAATGATTTTTTTATTTTATAAGTAATATTAAAATCTTCACTATTATTTAACCATATTTTATAGTCTTCTTTTACATTGTCACTAACACTTTCTATTGAAGCTTCAATTATATTTCTTATACTATTTCTTTTTTGATTAATAGACTCTAATATTCCTAAAGCAAACTCTGCATTATCTTCAAATAATGAATTTGCCCATGGAATTAAATACGGAGTTGAAGGAACACTACCTCCATATATACTTGAACAACCAGTAGCATTAGCAATAATTAATTTTTCTCCAAATAACTGGGTTAATAATTTTATATATGGAGTTTCTCCACACCCAGCACAAGCTCCACTAAATTCAAATAAAGGTTTATTTAATTGACTAGCTTTAATAGAAAATGGATTATCTTGTGGCTTATTAGGTATTTCCATAATCATTTCATTTTGTTTGGCAAGTTCTTCATTATATCTATTTAATGCAATTGATTTTGTAGGACATACAGTAGTACATATTCCACATCCAGTACAATCTCTTTCACTAATTACTATTCCATTATCTTCTTTTAATCTTATTACTGAATGAGGACATACTATTGAACATAATCCACAATTAATACATTTTTCTTTATCACATTTTGCTACTAAAGAAGAAATATTTCTTTTTTCATTTTTTGTAAGTCCACAAGAAAACGACCCATTTCTATATGGAATTAAATCACTTACCTTTAAACTATTACCTTCTCTAGCATTTATCATTTCTACTACATTTAATAATTCTATTTTTGTTTCTTCAATTGAAAAATTAATATTAACTTCTTTTAATTTATCTAATGTATCTTTTATTGAATTAATATTACCTGATACTATGTTAGTTCCTTTAGTTTTAAATTGTTCTTTAACAGAATTTATTATTAATTCTTCGTAGTCATCTATATTTATAAGTTTTAATAAAGCAGTTTCCATAATTTTACTTATTTTATTACCAATACCATTATCATTTGCTATTTTATTAGCATCTATTATAAATAATCTTATTTGTTTTTCCATTAATACTTTTTTAAATTCACTAGGTAAATAATCATTTAATTCTTCTTCTGTTTTATTGGTGTTTAATATTACTATTCCATTATTGTTAATATTATCAATTAATTTATATTTATAAACATAATTATCCTTGCTTATTAGTATAACAGAAGGATTTTTTATATAATATGGAGCATTAATTTGTTCATTACTTATTCTTAAATTTGATTTAGTTACCCCTCCACTTTTTTTTGAATCATATTCAAAATATCCTTGAACATATTTATTAGTAGATCCTACTATATTTAAAATATCTTTACTTGCACTAACCATACCATCTGAACCAAAACCATAAATAATTATTTCATCCGATTTTAGATCAATATTAATACTTTTATCCTCTAAACTTAAATTAGTAACATCATCATTAATTCCAATAGTGAAATTGTTTTTTAATTCTTTATCTAGCATATCAAATACTGCATTTATTTGTTCTGGAGTTGTATCCTTACTAGATAATCCATATCTTCCTCCAACAATATTAATTTCTTTATCCTTTAAGCTAGAAAGTATATCTAAATACAAGGGTTCTCCAATTGATCCAGATTCTTTTGTTCTATCTAAAATAGCTATATTTTTTACAGATAGTGGTAATACTTCTAACAAATGTTTTTTACTAAACGGTCTATATAAATGAACTTCGATTAAACCAACATTATTTCCATTTTTATTTAACTCATTAACAACTAATTTTATAGTATCGCAAACACTTCCCATTGCTATAATTATATTTGAAGCATTCTCACTACCATAATAATTAAATAATTTATAATTATTGTTTGTTAATTCATTAATTTTTTTCATATAAGAGTCTACAATATCTGGCATGTTTAAATAATCAAAATTTCTTGCCTCTAAAGATTGAAAATAAATATCTTCATTTTCTGATAAACCTTTTTGTATTTTTTCTTTTCCTATTAAAGAACTATTTCTAAATCTATCAATACTTTCATATGATATTAATTTTAATAATTCTACATTGTCTATAGTATTTATTTTATTAATTTCATGACT
>CAYNLX010000014.1:4959-15862 GCA_964398265.1 uncultured Muribaculaceae bacterium
ACTTGTTCTAAATCCATCAAAAAAATGTAAAAAAGGTAAACTACCTTTTATAGAAGATAAATGAGATATAGCACTAAGATAATATGCATCTTCAACATTAGTTGAAGCTAATATACAAAATCCTGTTTGTCTAGTTGCATAAACATCACTTTGATCACCAAAAATGCTTAAAGCATGTGTTGCTACTGTTCTAGCTGCACAATGTATTACACCTGGTAACATTTCTCCTGCTATTTTATACATATTTGGTATCATTAATAATAATCCTTGACTAGAAGTAAATGTAGAAGATAAGGTTCCACTTATTAAAGCACCATGCATTTTTGCAATAGCTCCTGCTTCACTTTGCATTTCTATTATTTTTACTTTATTATTAAAAAGATTCTTATAATCTTTATTTGATAATAAATCTATATTTGAAGCCATTGGACTTGATGGAGTTATAGGATATATAGCACATATTTCACTAAAAAGATATGCTATCTCCGAACAAGCTTTATTTCCATCCATTACTTTTAACATTCTATCACTTACTTTCATATACTTTAATTATAATATAATAAATTAAAAAAGGCATTATTTTTTATCCCTTTTATTATTTTTTGTTTTTTCTTTATGTTCATATAGAATATTTGTTTTTATTACCACTAAAAATAAAACTATCATTAAAAATATATATATTGCCATTGCTATATATCTATTTCCTAATACATAAAATATAGACACAGAGGAAAAGATAATATTAATTGCATATATAATTAGCACTGTCTTTCTAGTAGAAAATTTCATTCTTAACAATTGATGATGTATGTGTTCTTTATCAGCTGCAAATGGGTTCTTTTTTTTAATCAATCTTCTTATAATAGCAAATAAAGTATCCACAATTGGAACTGCTAATATTACAATTGGAATAATTAATGATGTTAATGTAACATTTTTAAATCCTAATAAAGCAATAACTGATATTGTAAATCCTAAAAAATATGATCCAGAATTACCCATATATAATAGAGCTGGTGGAAAATTATAAAGCAAAAATCCTAACGTAGCTCCGAGCATAATAGCACATAACATAATATCTAATCCACACATTTTATTCATTATTATTGCTATAATTAAAATAGTTAAATAATAAATAGATGATATTCCAGAAGCAAGACCATCAATTCCATCTATAAAATTAATTGCATTTGTTATTCCAACCATAAATAATATTGTTACTATTTCACTAAAAATGCCAAAATCAATATTTATTCCAAAAAAACTAATGTTTCTTAATACAAGTCCACCATAACATACTACGATAACTGAAGCTATTATTTGAACGAATAATTGATATCTAGCTTTAATTGGTTTCACGCTATCAAAAATACCAATTAATATTATTAAAAAACTAGCAATTAAAATAGATAACATCTGATTTGATTTATCAGCAAAAAACATATAACTAAATAAGAAAGATAAAAATATAGCAACCCCACCTAAAGTAGGCATAGGTACTTTATTTACTCTTCTTTCATTCGGTTCATCCACCGCACCTATATGCAATGCTACTTTTTTTATTATAGGAACCAAAAATGCACTAATTATAAAGCTTACAAGTACAATCGTAATAATCTTATGATCATTAATTAACAAATTCATATATTCACTCCTAAAACTTATTATACACTAAATTTTAAAATCTTCATCTATTTCTTCTTTCACTTTTATTTTTTTCTTTTTAGCTTTTATTTCTTTTCTTTCTGTATCTTCAGTTTCTTTTTCTTCTTTTGTAATTTCAATATTTTCAGTATTTTTATCTAATTCTTGTTTAGAATCTTTTTTTATTTTATCTTTTATTCCAAATAATTTATTTTTTATTTTATTATTTTTATTAACATAACAAATAAATATTGTTATTGTTATTATCAAACTAGTTCCAAATACTATACTTAATATTAAAAAGTCTTTAGAATCTTTTCTATATAAGTTTAATTCATCTTCATTATATCTTTGAAGTGTATTTTCTTCACTATCATATAAATAATAACCTGTTTTTCCTGTTTCAACATTAGTTCCATAAAGTAATGCGAACTTAGAATTTTTACTGGTTTTATAAACATTAACTAATTCATCATTAATTTTAATTTGATATTCTTTATATTTTCCAATATCTTTAGTTATTGCCATGGGAGAAAAAACTATTTTTGAAAAGTTTATTTCTTTATATATAATATATGAATTGTCTTTTTCATTATAAACATACAATCCTATTTCATTTTTTTCATTTTTTAATCCTATTAAGGTATAATTTGTTATTTCACTATAAAAAGCAGGAACTTCTATATCATTAATTGTAGTTGTAATCTCTTTAAAAGTAGAGGGACATGTTAATACTGACGCTCTTTTTATTACAGTATAATTTTTATTATCAATCTTAATATTTATTGGATTTTGGTCTACTACAGTAGCTGTTATAGTATAAGTTCTTGTAGTTCCTTTTTGACTTGTTACTATAACATTTATTACATTATCACCTTCACCAACTATTATAGTACCATCACCTGATACTGTTGCAGTATTATCAGATTTAGTTGCTAAAACATCTATAGTTTCTGCTTCAGGAGGTAACACTACAGTATAAGCATTAACATCTTTAGAAAACTCAGGACTTAATTGATATCCTGAAACTTCTAATTTAGATAAATAATTGTTTGTACTATATGAAGCCTCTAATTCTGCTTGAGTCATAATTTTTACATTAGCACTTCCTACAGAAGATATTGACATTTGACTACCGCTAGCCCAATCAATAATGCTATAGCTTTTTATTGATATTGATGTATTACATGATTTAAGAGCTTTAAAAGTGTATGTGTAACTATAATTTTTAACACCACTTTTTCCAGCATCTTCTGCTTCTCTTTGATTACCTTTTACAAGTTTAACTTGTGACGAATCATATTTTAAAGTATAATCCCAAGCACCTAAATTATCTGAAGAAGATAATTTAATTGTTACATTAAATTCATTTCCTACTAAAACTTGTTTTTTACTTGAAGTTATTGAAACAGAAGCACTTGCAGCATCAACTCTCCCTATAAATATTGTTGATAATAAGATAGTAATAATAAATAAACTGATTTTTTTTAATTTCATTTTTTCCTCCTATAAACTTTCTTCTCCTAAAATATGTTTTCTGGTCATCAATAAATCTACTATAGTAATTGAACCATCACCATTTGCATCACATGCAAGTGCATAAGAATCACTCAAAACATCTTCTCCTAAAATATGTTTTCTTGTTCTTAATAAATCTACTATAGATATTTCTCCATCGCCATTATTATCTCCTTTAATTGCAATTGAATATATTGTGTTTTCATTTATAGCACTCTGAATACTTATTTTGTATCCTGTTTTTAATGCTCCAGTTGATACAATATTACCATCAACATCTGTTATACTAATAATTGATTTATTACTTATTTTTAATATGCTAGCATTTATAGCTTCGATAGTAACGCCAGGAGAAAGATTTGTTAGAATATTATTATTAATTTTTACACTTAAATTACTAATTAAATCTTGAATTGAAGTTTTATCATCACTTCTAATTATTGTAATAAGGTAAGATCTTTGACTACCATCTTGCGCTGTAACATATAGATTTACAACAGTTTCTAATTCAGATAATATAATATTGCCTGTTCCAGTTACAATTGTATTAGAATTAGAAGGTATTGCAGAAAGATTAATGTTAGTTACTGATAAATCTACAACATATCTATAGGTAGTAATATCTTGATCAAAATTATTTAATACAACATCATTAATTGAAATAGAATTTAAATAACTATTATTATTTGCAACACTTGGCATAGATGTAAATGCCGGCATGTTATTATAAACAGGAATTAAAAAATTATAAGAATTGTTTAACAAGTTTAAATCATTATATGATGAATAAGTATCATTTCCTTCAGTTAAAGGTGCAGTTACATTCGTCATATATTGATGAGTATATGTTGAATAAGCAGCATTTGGACCTGTATTAAATTTTTGATAATATAATGTATTTTGTCCTTTATTAATATAAGTGTTTGCTAAAAATGTCGACCCACCTGATATTGCAAGTTCTCTACTTGTCCATGGTCTACTAAATAATGTTGGGTCTCCTCCAACTAATCCAGCAGCATATGCAAGTCCTCTTGTAACCGGAGAATTTGTGTATTTATCAGCATAAGCCCCTATATTAAAATAATTATAATATCCATATAAAGAATTATCTCTATATGTACTTGAATAAGTTCCGGAAATAGATCCATAGCTTTCATTTGATCCGCCTTCTTGAACTACTCTAGCTGCCAAATGAACTGGACTTATACCATTACTTTTTCCAGCATCAATAAATAAATTAACATAATAATCACTACTTAAATATGAAGAACCAAATATTGATTTAACTACAGAAGGAGTCTGATATAATTCATTATAAGAAAGATCCTCAAACATAAATATTGTTTTTTCCATTAACATATTTCTTGGATCTAATAAATATCCATTAACTGAATCAGAAACAGTATAATAACTAGGTGTTTCCATTAATGTATTGTTTTTTCTATATGACTCAGTTGAAGTAGAAATATAATTTTTATATTCTTCACCATCTATTACATTTATCCAATCTAAATTAGTTATTGATGGAGTAAAAACCCATTGAGGATGCTTACTATGAATATATGATAAATAAGGGCAATAACTTTCTGGAAATCCTTTTGTTTTTAATTCATTACAATATGTTTCATTACTAATTGTGATTTCAGAAATACTATTAATCCAATTAGAACAAGCATATCCAGTATTAATACCATCATGAATTACTTTATACCAACCATTAGAACAACCACTTCCTGAAATTGGACCTTCAACTATTTTTAAATCTGTTCCAAAAATTACTTTTTCTAACGAACTAGATGAAGTAGTAGCTGATGAACGTATTGTCATATATGGAACAGCATTACTTTTAACCCAAGTATCTTTAATATAATCAGCTTCTACATATTTAATACCAAAGAAAAAAGATAATATACATACTATTACTAAATTTATTTTTTTCATATTATCACTTCCTCTAGTGTATTCATATTAATTATACCAAAAAATTTTATTAAAAAAATAATAATATCTATATTTATTAAAAAAATGTAAATTATATGTATTATTACATCTATAATATTTAATTGCTTGTATTTTGCAATTAAATTAAGTATAATTAATGAATATAAGAGGTAAGCACATGATATTTTTTAAAAAATTTAAAAAAATTAACAAAGTTTTAATTGTTCTATTTCTTTTTTCTGGATTAAGCTATTTAATTAGCTTAATATTTTTTACACATAGTGTTTTAACCTTGTATGGTATAGAAACTTTAATAAGAATAATATTATTAGTGTTATTTTACTTGTTATTTATTATTTATTTTTTTAGTTCATTAATATTGTTATTTACTAAAAAAAATAAAAGATTCATATCTATATCAATTTTGGCACTACTATTTTCTTTTTGTTTTTCGTTAGGGGCTTTTTATGTTGATAAAACATATAATAAGATTCATACAATGAATAAAGAAACAATACTTTACACATGTAATATGATTTCATTAAAAGATTATGATTTTATTGATAACGCTACTACTATTGTAGGAATGATAGATGATAGAAACGATATTGAAGGATACCAATTAGCGACTAAATTAATAAGTCAAAAAAAACTTACAAAAATAGAAATTAAAAAATTTAATAATTATTCAGAAATGCTAAATTCTTTATATTCAAAAGAAATAAATGCATTATTTATATCTGGAAATTTTGAAATTCTTTTTAGCGAAGACTTTCCTACTATAAAAAATGATGTTAAAATAGTATATTCTTATAGTAAGAGCATAGAAAAAGATCAATCTCTAACATCAAATAAAAAATTAACTGATCCATTTAGTATTTTGCTAATTGGGGTAGACTCTACAAGTGATACTTTAAACGCTAATCAAGCTTTTAATGGTGACACTTTAATGTTAATAACTTTTAATCCAAATACATTAAATGCTACAGTATTTTCCATTCCAAGAGATACTTATGCTCCAATTAGTTGTAGAAATAATACTGAAGCAAAAATTAATAAATGTGCTTACGGTGGTACATCATGTATTATTAATACTATTCAAAACTTTGCTGATATTAATATTGATTATTATGTTAAAATGAATTTTAAAGGTGTTGTAAAACTTGTTGATGCCTTAGGAGGCATTACCGTAGATATTCCAAAAGATTTATGTGAACAAAATAGTGATAGAGAATTTGGGAAAAATACTATATGTTTAAAAAAAGGAGTGCAAGAACTCAATGGTGAAGAAGCACTTGCATTTGCAAGAAATAGACATGCATTTATAAGGGGCGATTTTGACAGAGTAAAAAATCAGCAAGCTGTTGTAGAAGCAATAGTAAAAAGTGCTAAAAACTTAAGAAGCATTAGTGATTTTTATGAAGTATTAGACGCAGTAAGCTCTAATATGGATACTAATATTACTACTAAACAAATATTATCATTTTATGAAGTTGGAAAAGATATAGTGACAAAAGTATTACAGGGAGAAAATGATTTTATTACAATAGAAAAAACTGAATTAACCGGTTATGATTTAACAATTAATGGATCATACACATTCCAGTATTATAAAGAAAGTTTAGAGCAAATATCTAATTTAATGAAAGTTAATTTAGAAATTAAAAAGCCAGAAATTATTAAAACTTTTAACTTTTCTATTAATACTCCATTTGAACAAGAATTAGTTGGTACAAAATTATCTAATACAGAAAAAAGAAAAACCACTTTGCCTAGTTTTATCGGTACTAATAAAGCATATGTTACAAATTGGAATACTTACGACATTAAAATAATATATAAAGAGATAACCGAAGGCAATATAGAATTTGACAATACGTTATCAGATGGATATATTGTTAATCAAAATATACCAGCAGGAACGTTAATTGAAAACATAAAGACAATAGAATTAAGTATAATAAAAAAATAGTGTCAACCACTATTTTTTTTATACTCCTATATACCCTTTCTCAACTACAAATAATTTATCATTATCTTTTACTATTATCAAATATCCTTCATTATCATAATCCGATTCTTTTGTATAATCCCAAGATAATTCTATATTATATGAATCATATTCTTTGTCTGCTATTTTATATTTAACTTCATTAACATCATTTATAGTAACAGATTTAACTTCTGGTAAATCTTCTTTTTTTATGGTTTTATCTCCAATATATTTGTACATTGTGTTTCTTACATTTTCCTTATAATTCTCGACCATATCAGAGTAAACATATTCAACAGAACCAATATCATATTTATTATTCTTATTATTTAAAGTATATAAATCAATAATAAATAATTTACTTAATGCAATAGCATATTTATTATAATCAATCTCTTCTTTATTTAATATATTTTTTATCTCATCAAAAGACTCTTTAAATATTTTTGAATCTCTATCTTCTAAAGTATATCCATATTCAGTAATCGTATCTTTTATTTCAACTTTTTTCTGTTCTCCTTTATTCCAGAATGTCTTATATACAATTGCTCCAATAAGCATTATAATTATTAATACTATAATCCAAATAAATGTTTTTTTCATATATTATTTATCCTCCTCTTTAAATGTTTTTTGTTCATTTCTGATTAAATCATAAACAATAATATCATTTGATAATTCTAATCTTTTTTCCGCATACTCTTTATAATAATCAATATAATTTGAATCTAATGTTGTTCCATCAAATACTATATATTCATCTTTTGAATTATTATAGTATACTTTACTAGTTAAAAAATTTGCATTTGGAAATATAACTACATTATCATTTTTTTTATCAAAAATATCATTACCTAATGCATATGGACTACTATAGCCAACCATATTTCCAATTGTAGGTAGAACATCATACATTCCCATAGGATAACTCACTGTTTGATTTAGTTTATTATTCTTGCCCCATATAATCAATGGTGTGTTTTTATTTAATTCTTGTGCATAATAATCATAATCTACATAATTTTCATCTTCTTCAGTTAAATATTTATCTGTTTCTGGATTATAATTATATAAATAATTAAACTCTTTTTTATTTAATCTTGCTTCGTGGTCCCCATAAAAAACAAATATAGTATTTTCATAATAAGATGATGATTTAACATAATCAATAAATTCTCCTAAAGCCTGATCTGCATAATGAACACTTTTTAAATAATTACCCATTTTTGTTCCTTCAAGATAATCTACTTTTACTTCTTCTTTTTTATTTGTTTCTTCATTCAATCTTTTAAAAGTGTAAGTTAAATCAAACTCTCCATATTTTTCTAAATCATCAAATGGAGAATGATTGGAAAGAGTAATAATAGTGCCCATATAATTAGCGTTGTTACTTTCTATTTCTTCTAAATATGGTCTAATTTGATTAAAGAATGATTTATCAGACAACCCAAGACCAACCTTTTCATCTATAACAAAATCAGATTGAGAATAAAACTTATTATATCCTAATTTTTGATGCATAATTTTTCTATTCCACATACTTGCATTATTACCATGCATACTAAATGTATAATATCCTTTATCTTTCAAAATACTTGCTGAAGATATATACAATGAATCACAATAGCTGTTAAATACGGAACCTGATAAAGCAGGCATCAATGAAGTCAATATTGTAAATTCTGTATCTGAACTTGTTCCTACACTTATTTGAGGATAAAACTTATTAAAATATAATCCTTCATCAGACAATTTATTTATGTTAGGGGATACTTCTTCTCCATTGAATTCCATTCCAAGTACAAAATTTTGTATACTCTCCATGTGAACAAAAACCAAATTTTTTCCTTCAAAAATATTAGTATATCTATTAGATTTATGTTCTTCTTTATTATTATAAAAATCTCTAAAATTTCTTGCTGCTTCATCGTATCCAAAAAGTGATGATATTTTAGGAGACATATTTTGAAAAAAATCATTAGTCTGATAAAAAATAATACCAAATTTTTTAACTAAATACTCTCTATTCCATTGCTTAGATATTGTTCCCCAGTCTGATTTACTCATAGTATTTGCAATAAGGCAAACAAACACAAAAGCTGCTATAATGCTTCCCATAAACATTCTTTTGCTTTTTTCTATTTTAGCAACATATTGATAATAATTTTTACGCTTTAATTTATAATGTAAGAAATAATACATTATTGGAAAGATTAAATAAATAAATTGATATAATTGTAGTTTTTCTGTAACAGAATCTCCAACTTCTCCGATATTAAATAAGCTTGATACCATTCCAAAAGATGCAAATGATAAATAAAATACAAAATAAACTGTATTAATTATACATATAAATGTTATTATTATTTTCCATGTAAAAAAATATATAAATTGTCTTTTAACTTTAAATAAATATCCAAAAGCTCCAATTACAAAAGACATTGCAACATCACACATTATTGGAGCAAAAGAAAAAGTTTTACCTACAGTGTAATGTCTTAAAAGCATACCTTCAATCATGTTAAAAATAACAAATGTAATAAATAATCTATTTGTTGAACAATAATTAATAATTGATTTTTTTATCTTTTTATAATTAACTTTTTTCAAAATATTCTTCATCATAATTACCCTTCTTATATCTTATATTATATCAAAATATTTTTGGATTATAAAGGGAATGTAATAATAAATAATCCAACGCTAATTATTATAGCAATAATAAAATATATAATATTTAATATATTAATTAAAATTTTTCTTATTAACTTAGAATTAATTTTAAGCAAAATATTTTTGATGGGGCTATATACATTAGCTCCCAACCCTTCATAATAAATTTGATCAATGTACGCTCTCATTATTTAACTCCCTTTGAAGTATCAACTTCATCAATAGTTACTTTACTTACATGAGGTATTGGTTTCCAAGTTACTTTTACAAACATCGCTATATAAATAGTCCACCTTCCAATTATATCAAAAGTTGGCCAAGTAAGAATATACAATATTTTTTTATGTAATTTAATCTTTTTAATTCTTTTATTTTCTACTATAAACAAATATACTGCTATCCATGTATTACCTAAATAAGTTCCTATTCTATAAAATATTCTGAACCAAATAGATAACATTAATGCAACAAACATAGCTTCAAATCCTGGTTTAATATTAACTGGAACACTTCCTAAAAAGGATGAAATAGTTTTTGCTAAAAATGATGTTCCTTTAAAAATGCTTGGACTATAATAACCATTTCCATAACAATAACAAGAATATATAATTACGCAAACTAATATCCATCTTATTAAATTTATTACTACTATTGGAGTCAACTGCAATAAAGTATCATAAGAAGCAAATCTATGCCTAATTGATTCTACAATTCTTAAAAATATATTTTTTTGTTTATCATCTTTTCTCCATTTATTTTTTAAAAATAATTTACCAAAAAAAACATTAATTAATAATTTTGGACCGGTTTCAACAAAAGCTAGTAAATGTCCTTTACTCCATCTTAATCTTTGTCTTAAAGCAACCTTAAGACTAATAGGTTGTTCATCAAAAAATTCTGCTTCATCTTGATAAGATATTCTATATCCTTGTGCTACAGCATCTGCTGTTAAAGCTCTATCTTCAGTTAATGATGTATAATGCCATCCATTTTTTACTATTTCATTAGTAAATAAAAATCCAGTTCCTTGAATATTAGTAGCTAATCTTAAAACACTTCTTGCCCTATGATTTGCTCTTATTGACCTAAGCCAATGTAATGCATAAGTTGATGCTATCCAATTTTCATCAAAGT
>CAYNLX010000015.1:0-14613 GCA_964398265.1 uncultured Muribaculaceae bacterium
AGAATTTAATATTGATATTATTGCAACAAGTCCTAGTGTAATTTATAAAGTTAAGTTAACAAACGGAAATGAATTAGTAATTGATTCTCCTAATAAAATGCCAGAAAAAGTAACAATTTCTACTATATGTGAGCCTTATATTAAAACAAATATTTTTGTTCCTACGAATTATATCGGGGCTGTAATGGAATTATGTCAAGATAAAAGAGGTATATATATTTCTATGGAATATATTAATGAAACAAGAGTAAATATTCATTATGAACTTCCTCTATCTGAAATTGTATATGATTTTTTTGATAAACTAAAAAGTAATACAAAAGGCTATGCTTCTTTTGATTATGAACCATGTGGATATAGAGAAAGCGATTTAATAAAGATGGATATTTTAGTTAATGGAGAAATAGTGGATGCTTTAAGTTTAATTATACACAAAGATTTTGCATATAATAGAGCAAAAGATATAGTAAATAGTTTAAAAGAATTAATTCCAAGACAGATGTTTCAAGTTCCAATACAAGCAAGTATTGGAAGTAAGATAATTGCAAGAGAAAATATTAATGCTATGAGAAAAAATGTTTTGGCTAAATGTTACGGTGGAGATATTACTAGAAAAAGAAAATTATTAGAAAAGCAAAAAGAAGGAAAGAAAAGAATGAAAATGGTGGGAAATGTTGAAATCCCATCAGAAGCATTTTTAGCAGTACTTAAAAGTCATGAATGATGGCTTTTTTCTTGATATTATATTAACGATATGATATAGTAATAAACAATTTAAGGGGATAATATAATGAAATTAAGCGATGATATAGAAGGAGCTAAAATTCTTTTTGATATAAAAAATAAACCAAGAGGATTTAAAAAATACTCAACTATTTATGCGAGTTCAAATGAAAATGTTGGAGCATATTTTAAATTGTTTGATTGGTCAAATGCAAAAGATATATTATTAAGCTGCGGATCTGGAGATCAAGCGTTGCATGCTATTTTTTATGGTGCTAATAATGTTTATATGTTTGATATAAATGCATTAACAAAATATTTTTTTGATTATAAGTCTGCTGCAATAAAAGCACTTAATTATCAAGAATATCAAATGTTTTTAAATTCTATTAATAAAGGCGATATTAATATAGAATTATATTTTTTTAATATTCTAAGTAATTATTTATCAAAAGAATCATTATTATTTTGGAAAGAATTATATAATTATAATAATTTGATTAATAAAAAATATCCTTTAGATAATCGTTCATTATTTTTTAAAATTTGTTATTGTAGAAACTCTTTTGATTTATTAAAACAAAGATTAGTTTATTTAAGTAATGAAGAAAATTATAATATATTAAGAAATAATCTATTTAGAACAAATATCTATTTTTATAATGAAGATATAACAAATATTCCTACTATAAAACACAAATTTGATATAATATTTTTATCTAATATAGCTGATTATATTAATAATATTTTTTCAGAACCATGTTTATTAAATTTTAGACATTTTATTATTAACGATTTAAAATCATTATTAAATAATAATGGAGATATTATGATTGCTTATTTATATAGTATTGATAAAAATGGTTTTCAATATTATTGTGGAGAAAAAGAAATAAGAGATAAAGATAATAGGGATCTATTTTTAAGTGATATAACTACAATAGAAAGATTTGAATCAATTAATAATGTTAAAGAATATCCATATGATGGTATTTTAAGGTTAAAAAAATAAATTTTATAAATTTATTTTTTTTAATATTTTTTTATTTTCTTTTTTTAATATATTAAAAAACTTTTTTCTAAACTTTTTACTAAAAATAAATAATGATATAATTGCTAATATAAATAATAAATAATAATACCACGCAATATCATCATATTCATATTCACTCCATATTCTTAGTTTTTTTTGCTTAGCAATAATTTCTTCTTCTTCTAATTCATCAGTATATTTATAATCTCCATATAAGTATTTTACTTCAGCATAACCATTTTTTACAATTTCTCTTTGAAGTAATTCATTATCAACAAAAACCCATACTAAATGTCTATTATATTTATCATATTTATTGGAATTTTTATCATATTCTATCTGAATAGATGTTGAATTTGATAGTATATCACAAGTATACTTACTTGCTTCTTTACCATAGGCTTCAATTTTATTTGTACTTTCTGGTGTATCTATAGCTAAAAATCTTGCTTTTATTATTTCATTATTTAAATTAAACGAAGCAGTATCTCCATCAATACATTTATTTAGTGTTACTTCAATTTTTTCTGCAAAAACATTGAATGGAAGTAATAATAGTATAATTAATATAATTTTTTTCATTATGATCACCTTTAAAATTATAACATATATTTTTTTTTAATACTTGTCAAAATAATAATAATTTGGTATTATTAATTTATTCATTTATGGCGATGTAGCTCAGCTGGCTAGAGCGACCGGTTCATACCCGGTAGGTCGGGGGTTCGATCCCCTCCGTCGCTACCAAAAGTAAAATGCTTAAAACAATTTAGTTTTAAGTTTTTTTATTATAATAATAGTGTTATAATTATTTAAGAAAGTAGTGAGTAGTATATATGAAGTATAATAAATTTAAATATTATTTTTTAATTTTTATGATTGGAGCTTTCGTTGGATGGATATATGAAGAAATATTTTGTTTTTTTGAAGATGGTTTTTTTGTAAATAAAGGATTCTTATATGGTTGTTATTTACCCATATATGGATATGGATCTATTGTTTTAATTACATTACTAAAACGATTTAAAAAAAATCCAATAATAATATTTATTGCATCTTTATTATTAACTGGAATAGTTGAGTATATAGGTGGAGCTATTATGGAAAATGTTTTTAAAATGGAATTATGGAACTATGATGGATTATTATTAAATATTAATGGCTATGTTTGTTTAAGAAGTGTTTTAACTTTTGCAATAGGAGGTCTATTATTAATATATTTAATTGAACCATTTGTAGAAAAGATTACAATAAAAAAGAATATTAAATTAGTGAATATAATTACAATTATTATTTTGATAATTTTTATTGTTGATAACATTATTACATTTGCATTTAGATATTAGGAGAAAAAGTGAAAATAGAAATAAATGGAGATTTTAATTTAAAAGACACAATAACATGCGGACAAATATTCAGATATTATGAAGATAATGATAAATATATTATAATTATTAAAGATAGAGTAATAGAAATAAGTTTAAATAATAACAATCTAATAGTGGATTCTAATAAAAGAGAAAACTTAGTAGAAGTAGTAAAAGAATATTTTGATTTAAATAGAAATTATGAAGATATTAATAAAAAGATTATTAAAAATGATAAAAACATGAAAGATATTATTTCGTCTTGTAAAGGTTTTAAAGTTATTAATCAAGATCCTTTTGAAACTATTATTGAATATATAATAAGCTCGAATAATAGTGTTAAATCAATAAGAAAATCATTAGATTTAATTGCAGAAAAATATGGAGAAAAAGTATTATTTAAGAATAAAGAGTATTATTTATTTCCTAGTCCAAAATATTTATGTAATGTAACCGAAGAAGAATTTAGGACTTATAAAGTTGGATTTAGAGATAAATATTTGGTTAATATCATTAAAGAAATTAATAATAATAATCTTAACTTAAAAGAAATAAATAATTTATCAAGTGAAGAATTAATGAAAAAATTAATGAGTTATAATGGTATAGGTACTAAAGTATCTTCTTGTATATGTTTATTTTCTTATAAAAGATTTGATGTATTTCCCATTGATACATGGGTTAAAAAGATTATGTTAGAAAAATATAATATTAAAACTCAAGACGAAATAAAAGAATATGCTATATCTACTTATAAAGAATATTCTGGATTAGCAATTCAATATATGTTTCATTATAAAAGAAATAAATAAGAGCATAATATAATAGGTGATTATTATAAAAAAAATTTCATACTATTATATTGTGTTTTTAATTTGTTCTTTTTTTGGATGGATAAATGAAACAATCATTAAATTAGTTAGCTCAAAAAGGTTTATTTATAGAGGCTCATTATTTGAACCATTACTTCCAATATATGGGGTAGGGGCATTGATTGTTTTATTAATATTTAAAAAATATAAAAAATATCCTACAATTATATTTTTTTTAATTGCCTTTTTAATGGGATTATTTGAATTTATAATGGGATTAATAATAGATAAAATATTTCACAAAGAATTATGGGATTATTCTGATAGATTATTAAATATAAATGGTTATGTTTGTTTATACTCGGTTTTCTTTTTTGGAGTAAGTGGCTTATTGTTACTTTATTTTTTTGAACCATTTTTAAAAAAAATATTTTATAATATTAAAAGTAAATATATTAATATTTTTGTATTATTTTCTTTTGTATTTTTAATAATAGATATTATTATGAGTTATTTCTTTAAATATTAAAAAAAATATAGTATAATATGTGTACATGACTCGTTGGTGAAGTGGTTTAACACGCTGCCCTCTCAAGGCAGTATACGTGGGTTCGAATCCCATACGAGTTACCAATTTTTTTTAGATTGAGGTGTTTTATGACTAATAAAGATTTAGCAAATGTAATATTTCCTAATATAAACCATGATATTAAATATTATGATGAAATATATCCAGAAAGAAAATTAGAAGATGGTGCTTGTGTAACAAGGTTTGCCCCTAGTCCCACTGGATTTGTTCATATTGGAAATATTTTTTCATGTTTAATAGATTTTATTATTGCCAGAAACACACATGGTATTTTTTATTTAAGGAATGAAGATACAGATCAAAAAAGAGAAATAAAAAATGCTATGGAATTAGTTTTATCAACTATGAAAGATTATGATATTATTCCTGATGAATATGAAATAAATAATAATATAATTGGTAATTATGGTCCTTATATTCAAAGTAAGAGAATAGAAATATATCATACTTTTATAAAACATTTTATTGAAATAGGCAGAGCTTATCCTTGCTTTTGTACAGAAGAAGATTTAAAAAAGTTAAGAGATTTACAAGAAAGTAAAAAGGCTAGAATAGGTTATTATGGAAAGTATGCTAAATGTAGAAATTTATCTATTGAAGAAGTAGTTCAAAAAATAAATAATAATGAACCATATGTAATAAGATTTAAGTCTATGGGTAATTTTAATAATAAAGTAAGTTTTGATGATGAAGTGAGGGGAAAAATTGTTTTTCCTGAAAATGATTTAGACCAAATAATAATGAAATCTTCAGATAAACTTCCTACGTATCATTTTGCTCATTTAGTAGATGATTATTTAATGAAAACAACTCATGTTGTAAGGGGAGAAGAATGGTTAAGTTCAGTTCCTTTACATATTGAATTATTTAATGCTTTAGGAGTTATTCCTCCAAAATATATTCATATTCCTCTATTATTAAAAAAAGATGGAGATAATGTAAGAAAAATAAGTAAAAGATTAGATCCTGAAGCGAGAATGACTTATTATAGAGAAAAAGGTTATCCTTCATTATGTGTTATTGAGTCTTTAATGACAATAATTAATTCAAATTATGAAGAATGGCATGAAAGTAATCCAGAAAAAAGCTTTTTAGATTTTATTTATAATCCTAAAAAAATGAGTTCTTCTGGGGCATTTTATCCTATAGAAAAGTTAGATAATATTTCTAAGAATTATTTATCTAAGCAAACAGCAAATGATATATATGATGGATTAAATAAATGGAGTAATGAATATGATGAAGAATTTAATAATTTAATTAATAATAATAAAGAATATACAATTAATATATTAAATATTGAAAGAGAACAATCAAAACCTCGTAAAGATTTTGCTTGCTATAGTGAAATAAAAAATTGTATTTGGTATATGTATGATGAATTGTTTAATAATGAATCATATGAATGGCAAATAATAAGTAATCTTGATGATATTAAGAATATATTAAATAGTTATATAAAAGACTACTATGATGAAAAAGATGATAAAGAAACATGGTGGAATAAAATTAAACAACTATCAAATGATTTAAACTATGCTTCAGATATGAAAGATTATAAATTAAATCCAGATAATTATAAAGGCAGTATAGCTGATATTTCTATGGTATTAAGAGTGGCATTTACTACAAAATCTACAACTCCTGATTTATATGAAATAATGAAATTACTAGGTAAAGATAGATTAATTAAGAGAGTTAATAAAATACTATTTACAAATAAATAATTATTAATTATAATAATTATTTATGTAAAGGAGAATATTAATGAATTATAATGATGATGGGTTTAAATATTTAATAATACAAAATTATTACGGCCCAAATACTGAAATGGTGTTATGTCAATTATTTAATGATAAAGAATTATTAAATCAAGAAAAAAACAAGAGTAAATATAATAAATTATTACAAATAAATAATACTAATGCTAATGGAATTAATATTGTTTTAACTCCAGAAGATAATTATAAAGTTATTAAAGAATTAGAAAGTCAAAATGAATATGGAGAGTTTCATAGATGTATTTTAACTGCAGAATCTATAATACCTGTTATGAATAATTCTACTTATGTAATAGTAACATTAGAAAATAAAAAAATGGGAATATATGATTTTTCTAAAGAAGAGTTTATTACACCATTATTTGATGATATTAAATATTCTTCTAGATTACCCGAAGAAATAAGCAAGGGTGTATTAGAAACTACTACTCATATACACGATGAAGAAAGCAATTATGAAAGTGAATTAATAAGTTATATTTATTATGATGGTACATTTGCTACTCCAGTATTTGATTTAGCTTCAGAAAAATATTTTGATACAAATGATGAAGATTTTGATTATGATTATGTAGAAATAGAATCAAAAAGATTTTTGAAAGAATTATATGATACAAGGAAAGCTAATGCACTTAAGTTAATAAAAAAGATAAAAAAATAATTTTAATTATTATTTGAAGAAGAATATCTTCTTCTTTTTTTTAATATAATTTACTGGTGAATATATGGAAAATATTATTATATTTTTAATATTAATTATTATTTTATTATTTATAAGAAAAAAAATGATTAATTATAGTATTATAAAAGAAATTAAAAATAATGATTTACTTTATATAGATAATGATATAGAAGAGGGTATGTATGATTATAGTTTTTGGAAATTAGATGAATCTATTATTCTAAATAATCAAGAAATAGATAATCTTAATGAAGAAATAGATTGTCCTAATTATCATTTATATAAACTCTCTGATGGAGTATTATATGGTTTAGTAGTAAAACAAAGTGAATTAAGAAAATATCCCAATTTTGAATATGACAAAGACAAAGATTTAGATAAAAATTTATTAACTATAGTGGATTATGGCTCCGGACTTATAATATTAGACGATAATGAAGAATGGTATTATGTTAGAACTAAATATTATGAAGGTTGGATTCTTAAAAACAATGTTGGTATAGTATCTAAAGAAGAAATGAACAAATATATTGATTATAAAAAATTTGTTAGAATTATTTCTAACAAAATAATGATTGATAATCAAATAGAGTTAACTATGGGATGTAAGATTCCTTTATTAAAAGTAACAAAAAAGTATTATAAATTATTATTTATAGATTTAGATTATAATGGAAATTTAAGATATATAGAAAGATATTTTCTGTTAAATTCACATATGGTTGAAGGAAATATTCTTTTTAACAAAAAAAATATAATTAAACAAGCATTAAAAACTATTAACGAGCCATATATTTGGGGTAATGCAGATTGTTCTTCATTAATTCAAAGAATATTTATGTGTTTTGGAATATATTTACCTAGAGATTCTTATTATCAATCTTTAATACAAAGTAATATATTTGATATAAATAATATTGAAACTGGAGATATGTTATTCTCAGAAGGCCATGTAATGCTTTTTTTAGGAGATTATAATAATAAGAAGTATATTATACATTCTTCTTATGGAAAAACTAAAATATATAAAAGAACCGCTATAACATTAATAGATGAATATAAATTAATAATAAAAAATTATATAAGATTTTAACCTTTTTTTCATTGTTATATTTTTAATTATAAATTATAATAATGTTAAGGAGGATTTTATATGAAGAATAATACTCTTTTACCAGCAGATACTTATATAGTATTAAATAAGACTATATTAACTGAAGTAGATAAGGATAATTTATTATCTTTATATGGTCCAATTATAGGCCCTCTTGCGGTAAATTTATATTTAGTATTATGGAGAGATTTAGGCTTTCTAGAACTACAAAGTATAGATTATTCACATCATCATTTAATGACTGTTTTACAAAGTGATTTAGCTTCAATTAAAAAAGCAAGAGAATCTTTAGAGTCATTTGGACTTTTAAAAACATATATAAAACAAAATGAAATTAATGAATATATATATGAATTATATTCTCCTTTATCATCATATGAATTTTTTAATCATCCAGTATTTAATATAATTTTATTTAATAATATAGGTAAAGTAGAATATGACATATTAAAGAAATGTTATGAAAATATTAATTTTTCACTAAAAGATTATAATGATATTTCTGTAAATATAAAGGATATATATAAAAGCATTCCTATGTGCGATGTGGTAAATGATGACATGAGAAGTAGAAATATTATAAACACAACTGCTTTAGATATAGTTGATTTTGATTTTATTATTTCTTCAATTCCTGAACATGTTATAAATGAAAAAGCCTTTAACAAGAAAACTAGAGAATTAATAAATAATATTGAATTTTTATATAATTTAGATAATTTAAAAGTATGTGAACTTATTAGATCTGTAGTAGAAGATAAAGGATTTATTGATAAAGAGGAATTAAGAAAAACAGCAAGAAAATATTATCAATATAATAATAGTGGTTCTTTACCTACTTTAATTTATAGAACACAACCAGATTATTTAAAAAGCCCAGATGGAGATACTTCAAAAAGAGGTA
This sequence comes from uncultured Muribaculaceae bacterium, assembly GCA_964398265.1. Taxonomy (GTDB): domain Bacteria; phylum Bacillota_I; class Bacilli_A; order RF39; family UBA660; genus CAYNLX01. Next base: position 9,009 of record CAYNLX010000015.1, read on the forward strand.
AAATATTATATGTTTTTGAGAATACATCCCCATATGATTTTTTGAAGAGTAAATATAAAGGTGGAAATCCAACAAGCAAAGATCTCAAATTATTAGAAATGCTAGTTATTGATTTAAATTTAAAACCTGCAGTAGTAAACGTTTTAATTGATTATGTATTAAAGATTAATAATAATAAATTAAATTCTGCTTTTGTAGAAGTTATAGCAGGACAATGGAAAAGAAGTGGGGTAGAAACTGCAGAAGAAGCTATGCAATTAGCAGAAAAAGAACATAATAAAAAAACAAAAAAAGTTAAAGAAGAAAAAGAAAAAATTAAAACTCCAGTATGGTTTGATGAAAAATATGAAAAAGAAGATATTAGTGAAGACGAAAGAAATGAATTAGTTGATTTATTGAAAGACTTTAGGTGATAAGAATGGATGATATTAAAACTATAACTAGTAAGACAAGCTTTAAAAATTTAGATAACAATTTAAAAAAAGAATATGCTATTAGTTTAAAGAATGATAATTTTGTATCTTTAATTAATAAAGTTGGTATTAAAGAAAATATTGCTTATAAACATACTTCAAAATTAGAAAATACGGTACTTGAATTAGAAAATTGTAAGAATTGTAAAAACATTAATTGTTGTAAAAATAAAGTACAAGGATATATTAATTATCCTATCTTAAAAGAAGATATTCTTACTTTTTCATATATAGCATGTAAATATATGAAAAAAAATTTAGATAATAAAAGTAAAAGTAGATTTATAAGTATGCCTAACTCTATACAAAATGCAAGAATGAAAGATGTAGACATTGAAGATAAAAAAAGAGCAAATGTAATAAAAAGATTAAAATTATTTTATGATAATTTTGAAAAAGGTAAGTTTTTAAAGGGATTATATTTACATGGTAATTTTGGAAGTGGGAAAACATTTTTAATAGCAGCTATGCTAAATGAATTATCGGAAAAAGGCATTAATGTAGTAGTTGTTTACTATCCAGAAATGTTAAGAGAAATTAAATCCAATTTTAAAGATGGGTATAAAGAGTATTTAGATGAAATATTAGATTCAGAAATACTATTAATTGATGATATTGGAGCTGAAAACACTAGTGAATGGGGAAGAGATGAAATATTAGGAACAATATTACAACATAGAATGGATAATAATTTAATAACGTTCTTTACTTCAAATTTAACTATTGATGAATTAGAAACTCATTTGGCTACTAGTAAAAATAGTTTAGAATTTGTTAAAGCAAGAAGAATAATTGAAAGAATAAAGTATTTAACTGAAGATGTAGAATTAATTGGGAAGAATAGGAGATAATATGAAAAAAAAGAATAAAGAAGAAATAATAAAAAATTTTTATGGGAGAAAGATTAATTTAAATAATAATAAAAGTGCAAGAATAGAAAGAATAAATTGGTATTTATTAGAGGGATTTATATTAGCTTTTGTATTTAGTATGATTGATATAATAGCTTTTTACTATTCTAAGAATGTTATATCAATTTTAGAATTTACTAATAATAGAGAGGTTAATATGTATATTTATGTGTTGATAGAATTTGTTTTATTATATCTTATTTCATTTATTATAGATTATGTATACTATGAATTAAAAATAAAAAGAATTAATAAGAAATCGAATTAATTTGATTTCTTATTTTTATTGTGTTAGAATAATTTACACATAGGGGGGATACTATGAAAAACAATAAAAATGCAGAGTTTTTTAAAAGAATAGAGATTTCTAAATGCTTTGATCAATATTCAATGTCACAAAGTAAAATGGTGGATAATTATTTTAAAAAGTTTTATACATTTTTACTAAGTGATGGAAGACAATTATATTTTAGATTTAATGATGATAATTTTGTTAAAATGATGGGATTAAATGTTGATGAAGTAAAAGAACGTGTTGATAAATCAGATAAATTATCTTATGCTGTTCATAAAGAAAAATATGATTTTATAAAATATGTATTAAATGGTGAAATGTCTCTTGATATTAAGAAAAGTTTAAATTGTTCAATGGTTATTAAAGAATTATTTAATATAAGTTATAATTCTGTATTAGGATTTCTAGAGTATGATGAAGATAGAATGATTTGTTTAGTGAAAAACGAAAGAGATTATTATACTTCACTTATATTAAAGAGAAAAGATAATAATATATATGAAATTGAAGATATTAAAAATATTAATCTAGAAGAATTATTTAAAAACAGAACATTATTATTGCCTAATTTATATGCAATTATAAGAAAAAAAGAAGATAAATATGACTATGAAATTAGAGAAATTAATGATTCTAACAAGGCAGTAATTGAAGAAAATAATAAAGGAATAACTTCACAATATAATGTAAAAATATTAGAACCTTCTGAAGAAACTAAAAAATTAAAACTTGAGTTGAAATAATACTCAAGTTTTTTTATTGAATAAATTATCTTCAAATGTTATTATATTATTATAGAGGATTTGAGAATATGAAAAAGATATTATTTTGTATTTTATTATTGTTTATATCATTTGATGTTTATGCTGAAGTAGATTATACATCTATTAACAGGGATGATATTAAGAATAAAGCTTCAATAAAAAATATTGATTATAATATTTATGTATCAGCTGAAATATTTTTTAATATTGATGAAAAGCAAAGTGAAATTATTGATAATGTTGATGCTATTTATGATTCTTCTGAAGACGCAATAATAATTTCACTAAAAAGATCTGAAATAAATAAAGCAATAAAAAGTGATTATAAAACTATATTTGAAGATATTAGAATTAATATTGATTTATATAATAATAAAAAGGATATGTATTTTTTAATTAATGATGAAAAAATTAATGATCAATATAATGTAAAATTTATAAGTAAAGATAATAATTATTTTGAAGTTGGTTCATTATACTTTTCATTGTTTTCAAATAAAACTCAATTAAATGAATTAAAACCATTAATATTTACCGATAACAAGGACTATGATAAAGTTTTTAGTGAATTTAATAATGGAAAAACATATTATAAAAAAAGTGAGATGACTAATGCTAAATTTATTGGAGGATCAAAAATTTATTTTCAAATTATTGAGGACGATCAAAAAAATTATAATCAAGTAAGTACAATAATAAAGAATAATAAAGAGATTAAGAATATTGAGTCAATTACTAATAATTTTTATGTAAATGCAGAAGATACTTTTTATTCTTGGAGTTTATTTGATTCAAATGGAAATACAAAAAATATTAATAATCCTACAAAAATTGAATTTAACATAACTCCTGCAAATGAAATAACTGATTTATTTAAAGATTATATAAATACAAAAGTTTATTCATTAAGAACAGATTATAAGAATTATTTTAATGGTTTTGCAAAAATATCTTTTATGATGAAAGATAAATTTGCAGATATAAGTGTTTTTAAATTATTTCAATATGATAGTAAAACAAAAAAATTAGTTGACTATGATGATTATGTGGTTAAATCTAGTGAAGGATATGTAAATATTTTTATAAAATCAGGTGGATTATTTATGTTAACAATAAAAGACATAGAAACTAACCCTGGTGCATTAGCAAGAGAAAACTTTTCTATAAAAGATTTTCCTCAACCAATCAATTTTTATATTATCTTTTCTTATTTAATTTTTGTTATTTTAATTATTAATTTATTATTTAAAATAATCAAAAACAAAAAAATTAAAAAAAGAAATAATAAATATTAAAATAAAATAATAAAAATTTATTAAAAAAGCAATACATGGTATAATAATACTAGGTGATAAAATGAAAAAGCTTGTTTTAATTGATGGAAATAATTTAATGTTTAGAAGTTATTATGCTACTGCATATACTGGTAATATCATGAAAAATTCTAAAGGCTTTCCAACTAATGCTTTATATGGATTTGTTAATATGTTAAATAAAATAATTGAAGAAGAAAAGCCTAAATATTTAGTGGTGGCTTTTGATATTGGTAAAAACTTTAGACATGAAAAATATAAATTATATAAAGCTGGTAGAAATGAAACTCCAGAAGAATTAATTTTACAAATGAATTATGTTAGAAAAATACTAGATGCTCTTGGTATAGTGTATTTAGAAAAAGAGAATTATGAAGCAGATGATATTATTGGTACTTTAGTTGAAAAAACTAAAGCTGATAAAGATTTTGATAGTACTATTATTTCTTCAGATAAAGATTTATTACAATTAATAAATTTGAGACTGATGTCAAATTATTAAAACAAAAAGGATATATAAGATATAATGAAAAAACTTTTTATGAAGATTATGGAATCAAACCAATTAATATAATTGATTTAAAAGCATTAGCTGGTGATCCTTCAGACCATATTCCCGGAGTAAAGGGTATTGGAGATAAAACCGCATTAAAATTACTACAACAATATAATACTATAGAGAATATTTATGAAAACATTGAAAAAATTAAAGGACAAGTAAAAAATAAATTAATTGAAGACAAAGATAATGCATTTTTCAGTAAAGAAATAGCAACTATTTATCGAGAAGTTCCTATAGATATAAATTTAGAAAACACAATAATGAAGGCAAAAGATGAAAACAAATTAAATGATATTTATGAAGATTTAGAGTTTTATTCTTTTATTAAAAATAAAATTAAAAACAATAATAAAACAGATAGAAATATTCTGGAAATAAATTCTATTGATGAATTAGAAATAAATGATGAATGTTCTTTTTACATTGAATGTGACGAAGAAAACTATCACAATGCAAATATACTTGGTATGGGTATTTGTACTAAAAATATGGTTTATTATGTAAATAAAGATTTAGTTGAAGAGGCACTTAACAAAATAGATAATATAATTAAATATACTTTTGATAATAAAAAAAATATAGTGTTACTAAAAAATAAAAAAATAAATAATTTAAATTTTGATTTAATGATAGCAGCATATTTATTAAATAAGAATATTAAAAATGATGATATTGCATATATCATGAATAATGAAGAATATGATGTTATGTTTTATGATGTAGCAAAAAAAGAAAAATTTAATAATATTAAAACAATGATAATCAAAAAATGTGAATATATTTATGATATAAGAGATAAATATGTAAATGATTTAAAAATGGAAGATATGTTTGAATTATTTTCTGAAATAGAAATGCCTTTAATTGAGATACTTGCTGATATGGAATTTACTGGAGTTCAATTAGATAAAAGAATATTAAATGAAATGAAAGAAACTTATAAAGCAAAAATAGAAATGATAAAGAAAGAAATATGTGATATGGCTGGAGTAGAATTTAATATTTCAAGTCCAAAACAACTAAAGGAAGTATTATTTGATACGATGGGTATTCCTTATCCAAATAAAAAAGAAAAGAATCTTAGTACAGATAGTAAAATTTTAAATAAGATTATTAATGTCCATCCAATAATAAAAAAAATAATAGATTATAGAAATTTAACAAAAATTAATTCTACATATTTAGAAGGATTAGAATCTAGTATTCATTCAGACAACAAAGTACATACAATATATAAACAAACTTTAACTAGAACTGGAAGATTATCTTCAGTTGAGCCTAATATGC
>CAYNLX010000016.1:0-7350 GCA_964398265.1 uncultured Muribaculaceae bacterium
TGATATAGTATGTGCTAGTATAAGTAGTATTGTTATTACAACAGTAAATGGGATATTAAGAATTAATAATCAATCAGTAAGTATTGAAGAAAATGAAGGATTAATAATAATTAATTTATTAAAAGAAGATAGTAATGTAAATCTTTTATTAGAAAATATGATATCTTTACTTCAAGAATTAGAAACGAAATATCCTAAAAATATTAAAATAAGAAATGAGGTAGAAAAATAATGAAATTTTTAGAATTAAATATTCAATTATTTGCTCATAAAAAAGGACAATCATCTACTCAAAACGGAAGAGATTCTGCAGGTCGTAGATTGGGTGCTAAAGCTGGAGATGGACAAACTATAACAGCTGGTAGTATTATATATCGTCAAAGAGGAACAAAAATCTTTCCTGGAAATAATGTAGGTATGGGTAAAGATCATACATTATTTGCTAAAATTGATGGTGTAGTTAAATATGAAAGAGCAAGTAGAACTAAGAAAAAAGTTAGCATATATGAAGTAAAGTAATTCTTTACTTTTTTATATTCGTTAGATAAAAAGTAAAGTGCACAAGTCAGTGCATGAATGTTCATAAAAGTGTAGTTTCATTAGAAACTGCACTTTTTCAAACATTTTATTAATGAAAATTTAACAAAATTTAAGAAATATGATATAGTATTACCTGTCAAAGAACTTCTGTTCCACGACTAAAAGACAGAATATGCATCGATTTTTAAAAGAAAGTGCACAATTCTGTTCAATATTAATATGGTGGGCAATTTATTTGTCAAAGAGATATTTATAAGTGATGATTATAAATATCTTTTTTTATTTTATTAAATCACTATTTAATTGAACTTTATCAGGTTCAATATAATACATATTTAAAGTGTTTAATATTTGTTCATCACATAGAAACAACATTGCTTTAAATGGACAGTTATTGTTTAAAGACTCTCTGCATAAGCTATTTATATTATTAGTAATAATGTTACAATCTTTTTGAGTTAATTCTTTAAATGTTGTTTTTTTAGGCAATACGTATCTTATAAATACGTGATTTTTCTCGATGCCACCTTTTTGCCAAGATGCTGCTGGATCACAGTAGAATAAAGGTGTTATGCGTTCACCATTTTTGTGATCACATTCAATATTTAATACATCATAAAACTCATGACCGTTATCTGTAAGTATAACTTGAAATAATTTTTTATAATCGTTTTCTGATAAGGTTTGTTGAAGATATTCAAAAACTTTTGTTACTTCATCTGTAGTTTGACTTTCAAGTAAGAACATAAGCATAAAGTTTGACTTCCTCCAAAATAGAGTGAGAATACATTTAGAATCAGTTTGTAAGCCTTCAACTGTATCCATCTCAACAATATTTATATTAGGATTTTTATTGATATATTCAATAAAATCATCGTATTTTCTACCCATTAATATTTCTCTTTCTTGTCTAGTTCTACGTTTTTTATTTTTTCTCTTTTTATGTTTAACAATTCTAGGAAAATCAAGTGGTCCAAATTCAAATACACCTTTATTAATATAATTGTAAAACGATACTTTAGAAAAATTTAAAACCTCGGGATGATTAATATATAGATGATTTGTAGTTTGTCCTTTTTTAATAAGTGGTTTAATAATCTTATTGATATTATAAATTTCCTCATCATCAAGATTTATACCTTGTCGACATGAATGTATTAATTCTTTGTATGAATCATCAGCTTTTCTTGCGTAATAGGTATATCTTTCTTTTCTGCATCCTGATCTTGATTTACAACCATTACAAACATATGACAACTTATTTAGTTTAGGACATGGAGCAGAGGATGCAGAACAATTATTCCAAGTGGCTGGTTTATAATATACTTTATTTCTATCAACCTCTCTAATAATAGTTGAGTGAGATTTTTTTATTTCTCGAGCAATTTGTGAAAATGATTTATTATTATTTAAATCATCTTCTATATTTTTTCTATCTTCATAAGATAGATGTTTGTATTTTGCCATTATAATTTTCCTCCCTTGAATGACAAATAAATTGCTTGAGATGTATTATAACTGATTACAAAACTAACTGCACATCAATTGTGCACTTCCAAATTTAATATACAACTTTTTTATATTACATATAATAAATATAAAAGTAGTACTAAATATTTAATTAATATGTTATAATAAATTTATATAAAGCAGTTTTTATGAAAGGAGGGTTAATATGTGGGCATGGCTTAGAAGATGGTTATAATTAATTTTTAGAAATTTATTAACGTAAACAAAAAAATCAAAATTGATTTTTTTGTTTTTTAATTGAATAAATTATTTAAATTTGTTATACTTTAAAAAAGGTAGTGATTAAATGAACAAAAATAATTTATTTAAAACAATTTTATTATTTTTAATTTATTTTATATATTCATATTTAATATCTATAATTACTATTAATATGACTGATATTGATAAAATAATTATAACTTTTATCGGTGATTCGCTATATTTACTAGGTATTATTTTGGCTTATAGAAAGAAATTAAAAAATGATATACTAGAAATTAAAAAAAAATATTCAAATATTAAAATAATAAAAATAATTTTAATATCAGTAATGATAATTTTCTTAACTAATATTATTTTGGGAATGATTACAGATTATTTAGTTCCTAATTTAAATTTGGATACCAATACTTTAGCAATAAATAATTTAGTGAATGATTATCTTTGGTATGTAATATTTAAAACTATGATTTTTTCTGTTATTGCTGAAGAACTACTTTATAGAGAATCTATTAAATCTATAATAAAAAATAAATATATTTTTATTTTTATTAGTGGTGTTATTTATACAATTATGAATTTTATTTTTATCGGATTTTCTGGATCTTATATATTGATATATTTATTAATCTATTTTATTCCTGCAATAATTGAATCTATTATTTATTCAAAAAATAAATATAATATAGTAATATTAATGTTGATAAAATTTGCTTATAATTTAATTCCAACTTTAATAAATATTTTCATAGAATTTTAATGTTATAAATAATAAAAAGGAGGCTGTAATATTTGAAAAATAAATATTTTTTATGTATCGTATTAGTAATTTGTATTACAGCTGTTGTAATATTTAAATTATTAAGTAATGTATTATTATCAAATTTGGATGAAAAATCTAATAAAGAAGAATCTTCTGAATTAACCAATAATGGTACTAAAATTGTTAAGGTTGAGGGAGAACAATATATATCTTTCCTTGTTGAAGATTATGATAAAGATTTAAATTATTCATGGAAATTTTTAAAAGGAACTAATACTAATAATATTGATGATAATCTTAATTTAAGATTATCAATTGACGCAATTACTAATGTTACAAAAAAAATTAACGAAGAAGTAAATCAAAAAAAATTAATTATTTCTTTTGACTATCATGGTGATTTACCAGAAGAAGCTATTATAAAACTAGACGTTAAAGAAAAATTTAAGAATAATGATTCTTTGTATTTATATTATTATAATCAAGATACAGATAGTATAGAATTTATAGAAAAAGACATTATAGTAAAAGATGGTTATGTTGAGTTTACAATTGATCATTGTTCAGATTATTTTTTAACAGGAGCAATAGTTAATAATGCAGTAAATAATCCTAAATTATTGAATTATATTATTATTGGTTTAGGAGCTGTGGCAATAATTTTAATAGGAATAACATTATTTAAAAGCAAAGGAGATTAAATAGTATTTACTATTTTTTTCTTGATATAAATAGTAATTGTGTTAAAATATTTATCTGGAGTGATAAATATGAGTAAAGATAATAATTTTTTAATAGAAAAAGTAAATGATATTTCTAATTTAGAGAAGACATTAAAAATTTATAATATATCAGAAATATTAGCAGTTATAAATTCCTTTATAGGTTATATATCTGCATTTGGAATATCAGATGTTAAAGATAATGAATTTAACATTTCTGTTTCTTTGTTAGCATTTGCAATAGGTTGTTTAAATACAAGTATGTACTTTGATATCAGAGATAAAAAAGAATTTATTAAAGATGAAATATTTAATGTTTATAATAAGTTATATAGTAATAATGATGATTTTACAAATAAGCTTATTATTACAAATAAACTAGTTTTAAATAAAAAGAAAAAATAATTAAGATTGGTGATAATATGTTTGTTGATGAGATTAAGTTAACTTTAATTGCAGGAAAAGGTGGAGATGGTTGTACTTCTTTTCGTCGTGAAAAATATATTCCAATGGGAGGACCAGACGGAGGAAATGGCGGCAAAGGTGGAAATATTATATTTAAAGTTGATGAAGGATTAAAAACATTAATTGATTTAAGATATAAAAAAATTATAAAAGCTACTAAAGGAGAAAACGGAAAAGGTCAAAATAAAAATGGCGCAAATGCAGAAGATATATTAATAAAAGTCCCGGCAGGTACTACAATTACTGATTTAGATAATAACATGATAATATGTGACTTAATTAAACATAATGAAGAATATATAGTTGCAAATGGTGGTAGAGGAGGAAGAGGAAACAAATCTTTTGCTTCTCATGACAATACAGGACCAACAATAAGCGAATATGGTGAGCCTGGAGAAGAAAGAGTAATTAAAGTAGAGTTGAAAGTTTTAGCTGACGTAGGATTAGTAGGATTACCTAGCGTAGGAAAAAGTACTATTCTTAGTGTAATAAGTAGTGCAAAGCCAAAAATAGCAGCATATCATTTTACAACATTAAATCCCAATTTAGGAGTTGTTGAATATAATAACAAACAATTTACTATAGCTGATTTACCTGGTTTAATTGAAGGAGCTAGCGAGGGCATAGGATTAGGTCATAAATTTTTAAAACACGCTATGCGTACTAAAGTGATTGCTCATGTTTTAGATATGGGAGGCTCCGAAGGAAATAACCCAATTAATGATTACAAAATAATAAATAACGAATTAAAAAAATATAGTGATAAACTTTCAAATAAAAAACAAATTATTATTGCTAATAAAATGGATTTACCAGATGCCTTAGATAATTTAAAAAAATTTAAATCTAAATATAAAAACGAAGTGATAGAATTAAGTGCAATTAACTCTAGCGGTATAAATGAATTAATTTCTAAATTAAGTAATTTATGTGATCAAGTTAATTCTGAACCTCTTTATACTGAAGATTCATTTGAAAGCCATATATTATATAAATTTAAAAATGAAAAACCTTATTCTATTGTTAAAGAATCTAATGTATGGGTAATTAAAGGAGCAGAAGTAGAAAAACTATTTAAAATGACAAAATTTACAGATGATGATAGTATAAGAAGATTTTCTAATAAATTAAAAGGATTTGGTATTGAGGATGAATTAATCTCTTTAGGAGCAAAAAAAGGAGAAGATATTGAAATCTGTGGATATATATTTCAATTTAAAGAATAAAAAATGATCATTTAATTATTAATTGATCATTTTTATTGAAATAATTACTAGTATTAATAGGTAATTCTAATATACTAGTATTTTTTTTATATTTAGATATATAAATTCTCCATGGTTTGATTATTTTGATATTATAAATAATATTATTATGTAATTCTATTAATAAAATATCTTCCTTCATAAAAAAAGTATGAATACTACTACAATTATTAAATAACAATCCATAATTTATATTCTTTTTACCCATTAAACCAAAAAATCTTTTAATAAAAGTATTTGCTTTATAAATATTTATATTAGAAGTTTTATTATTATTTATAGAAATTTTCATAATATCACCATATATAAAGTATATCATATTTTTACTTAATAATAAGCATTACTTTTATTGACAAATTACTCTAAAACTATTATTATTATAATAGAGGTGATAATCCATGGACAAGAAAGGTCAAGCATTAGTTGAATATATCCTAATTATTGCTATAGTTAGTGTTATTGCAATAGCACTAGTTAATTATTTTGGAGGTTATTTAAAGGATTCAATTACAAAAACATCATGTTCTTTAGTAGATGAAGTATATCAAAAAGGTAGTGCTCCTGGCGAAGGAAGCTGTGTTCCTGAAGGATAATTTAATTAATATTATACAAATATTAATATTTTTGATATAATTTTATTATAACAATAAAGGTGATTTACTTATGAATAAAAAGGGACAAGCATTAGTTGAGTTTATTATAATTTTACCTATATTTTTAATGCTGGTTTTAGCATTTATTGATTTTGGTAAAATAATTTATACTCAAAATATTTTAGAAAATAAAATTAATGATATAATTTCCATGTATAAAAATGGTTCTACATATGAAGACATGAATACTTTTTTAAAAAAAGAAATTCCTAATGCAAGCATAGAAATAGCAAATGATAATAATGAATTTATTAATATTATTCTTTTAAAAAATGTTGATATTAATACTCCAGGAATAAATCTTATTTTAGATGATCCATATATAGTAAAAGTGAAAAGAGTAATTAAATATGAATAAAAAAGGACAAACATTGGTATTATTTATATTATTTATTCCTTTATTTATTATTATAGGAGCATTAATAATAGATTCTGGAATAATAATAAAAGAAAAAATCAGATTGGAAAATATTACAAAAATGGTTATTAATGATTATTATTACGAAAAAGATGAAATTAATATAGAAAACAATATAAAAGATATTTTCAAAAAAAATAATATAAAAACAGATAATTTAATAATAGAACATAATAATACATATCTCATTATAAAAAACAATTATTATATTAATAGTATATTTGGTAAAATAATTAAATTAGAAAAATATAATATTAAAGTTTCATATAAGGGATACTTAGATAATGAAATAATTAGAATAGAAAAAGAATAGAGGGTATTAATGTGGCAAGTATAAAGGGAAAAATACTTTGCATATTCTCCAGTAAAGGCGGAGTTGGAAAAACTATTACTGCTTTAAATTTAGCAGGAGTTTTTGAGTCTCTAAAAAAGCGTACTCTTTTAATTGATTTAGACTTATATAATGGTGGTTTATGTGTTGCTTTAAATATTTTACCTGAAAGAAATATTTATAATTTATCTGATGACTTAAATAATAATAGATATAAAGATTTCAATAATTATATTACTAAATATGATGATTATATTGATGTTTTAGGTTGTCCAAAAGACCCAAGACAAGCAAATAGAATAGATTCAAAATATATAGAAATTATTTTAGATAGAGCTAAATTTCTATATGATATTATTTTAATAGATACTACACATCAATTAAATGAAATAAATCTAATTACTTTAGAAAAATCTGATGATATCTTATTTATGATTAATAATGATCCTTTTGATTTAAAGA
>CAYNLX010000016.1:7360-13792 GCA_964398265.1 uncultured Muribaculaceae bacterium
TTTAAAGAATATGAAATCTATAATTTCAATATTTAATGATTTAGGTTATTTAAATTATAAAATGCTATTAAATAATTGTAGAGATCCTTACAAGAATTATTTTACTAATTATGATATTAAAAATTTATTAAGATGTAATATTGATTATATAATTAGTTCTAATTTTTTTATAAGAAATATTAGTAAATATGTTATGGAAGGTAAAATATTAACTTTAGAGCCTAAGTGTAAGGTGTTATTTTCTAAAGATTATAAAGTATATCAAAAGATATGTAATGATTTATTAATTAATAACGATAAGGATGGTGAAAATAATGAATAAACCATCTTTATTAGAGGCTTTTAATGTAGAAAAAAAAGAAACAAAAGTAATTGAAAATGTTGCAGATTATGAAGTGTTTTCTGACAAAAAATTATTAGATGATTTAAGAAGTAAAATAATAGAAAATTTAATTGATAAAGAAATTCCAAAAGATAAATTATTAAGTGATTTCATAAATGAAGAAATTGATGCCTCAATAGAAGGATATGATTTAAGCAATTTAGAAAGAAGTCATATTTATAATTTAATAGATAATGAAATTAATGGATATGGCCCTATTACTGAGTTATTAGGAGATAAAAATATTACTGAAATTATGGTTAATGGTCCATCTGATGTATATTTAGAAATTGATGGAGTTGTATCAAAAGATGATACTATTTCATTTATTAATGATGAGCATATTATTAGAACTATTCAAAGATTAATTCAACCACTTGGTAGAACTATTGATTCTGCAAATCCTATGGTAGATTCTAGACTTGAAGATGGTTCAAGAATAAATGCAGTTATTCCACCTTTATCTGTAAAAGGACCTGTTTTAACTATTAGAAAATTTAAGGAGTCTATGACTTCAATTGATGATTTAATTAGAATTGGATCTCTTACAGCAGATATGGCAAAGTTTTTAGAATCTGCAGTAGTTGGAAAATTAAATATAATTGTATGTGGTGGTACAGGAAGTGGTAAAACAACTTTATTAAATATTTTAAGTAGTTTTATTGGTAATAATGAAAGAATAATTACTATTGAAGATGCTGCAGAGTTAAGATTAAATCAGAACCATGTTATTTCCCTTGAAACTAGAACAGTTAATTACGAAAGTGATGGAGAAATAACTATAAGAGATTTAGTAAAAAACAGTTTACGTATGAGACCAGATAGAATTATAGTTGGAGAAGTTCGTGGTAAAGAAGCATTTGATATGCTTCAAGCAATGAATACTGGACATGATGGATCTCTTACAACTCTTCATGCAAATGGTCCGATTGATGCTTTAAATAGATTGGAAACAATGGTATTAATGAGTAATTTAGACATACCAATAAAAGCTGTAAGAGAATATATAGATAATGCTATAGATTTAGTAATTAATATTGATAGAATGGCTGATGGTAGAAGAAAGATTACTAAAATTAGTGAAGTAGTAGATATTGTTGATGGCGATATAGTAATTGAAGATATTTTTTCATTTAAACAAAAAGGTTTAACTAATAATGGTGAAGTAGATGGAGAATATACTACTATTAAAAAGAAGCCTAAATGTTTAAATAAAATTATAGCAAGAGGAGTTAAGGATATAGAAAACATATTTAAATAAAAAGGAGATAGTTTATGATAAAAAAAGAATTATTAATAGTACAAATTTTATTAATACTTATATTAATGTTTTTAATACTTTATTTATTAAAACTAAATAAATCAATTCATTTTGAAAAAAGAATTGGTAAATTTTCTTTAACACCAGTTAACGATAAAGAATTATCTTTTTTTGATAATGTATATATTAAAATATGGCAATTAATAAAGGAAATATCTAAAATATTATCTAAATCCACTTTTTTAACCAAGTATGGATATAAATTTGAAAAGCATATTTCTTATGAAGAAAGTGAATTAAAAGAAGGCATTGATTATATTTCTATTAAACTAATAATTGGATTATTATTTATAATAATTAATATAATTTTCTCTGTATTTAGATATTTACCATTTCAATCTATTTTATTTTTAATATCTTTTTTAATAGGATTCTTTTTATTAGATATTATTTTATTTATTTCTTTTAAAAGAAAGAGAAAACAAATCGAAAATGATCTATTAAAAGCTATAATTATTATGAATAATGCTTTTAAATCAGGTAGAAATATTATTCAAGCTATTGAGATAGTTAAAAACGAATTAAAGGGCCCAATAAGTGATGAATTTAAGAAAATATATATGGATTTAAATTATGGTTTATCAATTGAAGTAGTATTTAATAGGTTTTATCAAAGAGTTCAAATTGAAGATGCGAAATATATTACATCATCTTTATCTTTATTAAATAGAACTGGTGGTAATATTGTTAGAGTATTTTCCACGATAGAAAGATCTTTTTTTGATAAGAAAAAACTTAGAGATGAATTAAAAAGTATGACAAGCCAAAGTGTTTTTGTTTATAGATTATTAATAGGATTACCATTTTTTATTGCAATAGTAATTTTTATATTAAATCCAAATTATTATAATCCTCTTTTTAATTCTGTATTTGGTATTCTTTGTATATTGTTGACACTATTATTAATGATTTTATATATAATTATAGTTAAGAAAGTATTAAAGGTAGAAATATAATGAAAAAGGATAAACGTTTATTACGTAAAATATATAGAAAAAAAACTTTAGATAATATTGATAAAAAAATTAAATTATTAGGGTCTAACTATAAATATGATGCAATTAATTATTTAAATATAAAAATTATATTAACTATTTTAATTACCATTTATATTACTTTATCTTTTGATAAAGGTTATATATTAGGTCCACTATCTGGAATATTATTTTATTTTGGTATAGAGTATATTTATTTTGATTATAGAATTAAAAAAAGAATTAGTAAAATAGATTATGAGGCTTTATTTTATTTTGAAGTATTAACTTTAACTTTAGAAAGTGGAAGAAATTTAAAAGGAGCATTTGAATTAACATCATCTTATATTGATAGTGAAATTTCTGATGAATTTAAAAAAACTATAAATGAAGTAAAATTAGGAAAAAGTTTAAATGAAGCACTTAATGATATGAAAGAAAGAATACCTTCAGAAACAATTAATACTGTTATTTTAAACATAACTCAATCTAATATGTTTGGTAATAGTATTATTGAATCATTAAATAATCAAGTGGATTTTTTAAGAGAAAAGAAAATATCTGAGGTAAAAGGAATAATTAATAAATTACCAGTCAAAATAAGTATTTTATCTGTAATTTTTTTAATACCGATTATGTTATTATTAATATTAGCACCAGTCGTAATTGATTTTTTCAATTAAAAATAATATAATATTTATAGAAAAGGAAAATAATAAATGAATAAATTTTGTACAAAATGTGGAAAAGAATTAGATGGAAGTCAATTATATTGTGATTCATGTGGGGCTGAAACCACAGAAAAAGCTAGAGTAGAAAGTAATCAAAAGATTGTAAATCCTGAAAGTAAAAGTAAATTAGTTGCGGGATTGCTAGCAATTTTTGTAGGAACACTTGGAATTCATAATTTCTATTTAGGTTACACTTCAAAAGGAATATGTCAATTGTTAATAACTTTATTATCATGTGGTTTATTTGCTGTTGGAGTTATGATTTGGTCCTTAATAGAAGGAATAAATATTTTAACTGGAAAAATATCTGTAGATGCAAAAGGAATACCATTAACTGATTAATGAAGAATAAAAAGATTATTAGAATTATAACTGGAATAATATTTTTAATATTTATACTAGGTATAATTCTTTTTATATTTAAATTAAATATTGGATGCTTGTTTTTAAAATATTTTCATATTCCATGTCCTGCTTGTGGAATGACAAGAGCTTATAAATATATTTTTAAATTAGATTTTATCAATGCTTTTAAATATAATATTTTATCAATTCCATTATTTATTCTTATTTTAATATTTATAATAGTTTATATATTTAGTTTATTTACTAATAAAAAATATATTGAAAGATTATTTCACTTATATACAAAATATCCAAAAATTATTTTGGTTGCTTTATTAATTTGTTTTATTTATAACATAAATAGATATTGAAATAGTACAAATGTATGCTATAATTAAAATGGAAGTGATATCATGTACAATTATATTAATGGAAGTATAAAAGAAATAGAAAGTAATTATGTTGTTTTAGATAATAATGGAATTGGTTATCAAATATTTGTATCTAATCCATATAGTTTTAATATTAATGAAGATTATAAAATATTTTTATATAATCAAATTAGAGAAGATGAAAGTACTTTATATGGATTTAAAACTAAAGAAGAAAAAGAATTATTTTTAAAATTAATAAATGTAAAAGGATTAGGACCTAAAATGGCAATGCCTATATTTGCTACAGGAAGTATTGATGGGATTATGGATGCTATAGAAAGAGAAAATATTTTATATTTAACTAAATTTCCTAAAATAGGAGAAAAAATTGCTAGGCAAATAATTCTAGATTTAAAAGGCAAATTAATTAAATCAGAAGATATATCAAAAATATCTAATTATGAAGAATTAATTAATGTTTTATCATCTTTAGGATATAAAAATAATGATATTAAAAAAGTATTGCCAAGTATTAAATTAAATAATTCAATAGAAGAACAAGTAAAAGAAGCATTAAAATGTTTAATGAAATGAGGTAATTATGGAAAATGAGTTTAATGATATAAATTTAAGACCGCAAACATTAGATGAATACATTGGTCAAGAAGAAATTAAAAATAATATAAATGTATTTATTAAAGCAAGTAAAATAAGAGATGAAGTATTAGATCACGTATTATTATATGGGCCTCCAGGACTTGGAAAAACAACTCTTGCTCATATAATTGCTAATGAATTGGGAACAAATATTAAAACTGCAAGTGGACCAGCAATTGAAAAAACTGGTGATTTAGCTGCAATACTATCAACATTAGAACCTGGAGATGTTTTATTTATTGATGAAATACATAGAATTCCAAGATTTGTTGAAGAAATTTTATATTCTGCTATGGAAGATTTTGTATTGGATATTGTTATTGGTAATGAGACATCATCAAAAAGTATAAAAATAGATTTACCACCTTTTACTTTAGTAGGAGCAACTACTAGAGCTGGAGATTTATCTAGTCCATTAAGGGATAGATTTGGAATAGTATGTAAATTAGATTACTATTCAATAGAAGATTTAATTAAAATAGTAAAAAGAACTAGTAAAGTTTTAGAAGTAGATATTGATGATAAATCTGCATTAGAACTTGCTAAAAGAAGTAGAAAGACTCCTAGAGTTGTAAATAGATTATTTAAAAGAATAAGAGATTTTGCTTTAGTAGAGGGGAATGGAATAATTACTTCTGAATTAACAAAAGATTCTTTACTAAAACTGAAAGTAGATGAAAATGGATTAGATTCCATTGATATTGAATATTTAAACACTTTAATAAATAAATTTAATGGTGGTCCAGTTGGAATTGAGACAATTTCTACTGCTATTGGAGAAGAAATAACTACTATTGAAGATGTTGTAGAACCATATTTATTACAAGAAGGTTTTATAAAAAGAACACCAAGAGGTCGAATTGCATCGGAAAAAGCATATAAACACTTAAAAATAGAAAAATAAATATATATAAAAAAAAGATAGACTTTTCTATCTTTTTTTTATATAATAATCCCACTAGAAGAAAAGGGGTTTTTATTATGGAAAATAATATATTAACTTCAGATTTTGATTATGATTTGCCAAGTGAATTAATAGCGCAGACTCCAATTAAAAATCGTAGCGAATCTAAATTATTAGTATTAAATAGATTTAATGGTAATATTGAGCATAAACATTTTTACAACATAATAGATTATCTTAATAAAGGTGATGTTTTGGTGCTTAATGATACTAAAGTATTACCTGCTAGATTAATTGGTAGTAAAGAAGAAACTAAAGCCGTTATTGAACTTTTATTATTAAAAGATTTAGGTAATGATATTTGGGAATGTTTAAGTAAACCAGTTAAAAGATTAAAAATTGGAATTATAATAATATTTTCTAATGAATTAAAAGCAAAAATAGTATCCATTAAAGAGGAAGGTATAGTAGAGGCTAAATTAATATATGATGGAATATTAATGGAAATATTAGAAAAATTAGGTAGTATGCCACTTCCACCATATATTACTAAATCACTTAAAGATAATGATAGATATCAAACAGTTTATGCAAAAGAGCTAGGAAGTGCTGCTGCTCCAACTGCTGGATTACATTTTACTAAAGAATTATTAAAATCTATTGAGAAAAAAGGACTTATTTTAACTTATGTAACATTACATGTTGGATTAGGTACTTTTAGACCTGTTAAAGAAGATAATATTA
>CAYNLX010000017.1:0-12858 GCA_964398265.1 uncultured Muribaculaceae bacterium
AATATCAACCATTGGATATCCTGCTAAAATACCAGTTTGCATAGCATCTTGTAATCCTTTATCAATAACCGAAATGTATTCCCTAGGAACAACACCTCCAACTATGTTATCGACAAATTCATAACCTTTTTCAGGATTTGGTTCAAATCTAATCCATACGTGTCCATATTGTCCACGACCACCTGATTGTTTAATATATTTACCTTCACATTCACCCATTTGAGTTAATGTTTCACGATAAGCTACTTGTGGTTTCCCAACTGTAGCTTCAACATTAAATTCTCTTCTCATTCTATCAACATAAACGTCTAAGTGTAACTCACCCATTCCGCTTATTACAGTTTGACCTGTTTCATGATCTGTTTTAAATTTAAATGTTGGATCTTCTTCTGCTAATTTTTGTAATGCTGTTCCTAGTTTTTCTTGATCAGCCTTACTTTTTGGTTCAATAGACATATCAATAACTGGTTGTGGAAATTCCATTCCCTTCATTATAACAAAGTCTTTTTCACCACATAATGTATCAGCAGTAGTGGTATTTTTTAGTCCTACTGCAGCAGCTATTTCTCCGCAATATACTTCAGTAATTTCTTTTCTTTGGTTTGCATGCATTTGAAGAATACGTCCTATTCTTTCTTTCTCTCCTTTTGTAGAGTTTAAAACATAAGAACCGCTTGTCAAATATCCTGCATATACTCTAAAAAATGCTAATCTTCCAACAAATGGATCGGTAGCAATTTTAAATGCTAAAGCAGTAAATGGCTCAGAATCATTTGGATGACGTAATATGTCATTTCCATTTTTATCTATACATTCTATGGCTTCAACATCTGTTGGTGCAGGCATATAATCCAATACCGCATCAAGTGCTAACTTAATACCTTTGTTTCCAAGTGCTGTACCGCACATAACTGGGAAGAACTTTGCAGATAAAACACCTTTTCTAATTGTTTGTTTAATTTCATCAATAGTTAATTCTTGTCCATCTAGATATTTCATCATAATATCATCATCAAATTCAACAGCATTTTCTATTAACGAAGCTCTTTGTTTTTCTACAATATCAACTAAATTTGATGGTATTTCAATTTCTGTTGGAGTTTCATCTTCCTTTCCATCATAATGGTAAGCTTTTCTTTCTAATATATCTATAATACCTTCAAATGAATCTTCTGCTCCAATAGGCCATTGAATAGGACATGGTTTAACACCCAATCTATTTTCTATTGATTTTAAACTAAATTCAAAATCTGCTCCCATTTTATCCATTTTATTTGCAAAAATCATTCTAGGAACTTTATATTCATTAGCTTGTCTCCATACTGTTTCTGATTGTGGTTCAACGCCATTTTGTGCATCAATTAGACAAATTGCTCCATCTAATACTCTTAAGCTTCTTTGCACTTCAACTGTGAAATCTACATGGCCTGGAGTATCAATAATATTTAGTCTATAACCCTTCCAATGTGCAGTTGTAGCTGCAGATGTAATAGTTATACCTCTTTCTTTTTCTTGTTCCATCCAGTCCATTTGAGATTCACCATCATGTGTTTCTCCAATTTTATGAGTAATTCCAGTATGAAATAAAACTCTTTCTGTAAATGTAGTTTTTCCGGCATCTATATGAGCCATAATACCGATGTTTCTTAATTTATCAATTGAAACGTCTCTTGCCATTAAATACACCTACCATCTATAATGTGCATAAGCTTTATTAGCTTCAGCCATTTTATGAGTATCTTCTCTTTTTTTAACAGCTCCGCCAATCCCATTTGCAGCATCCATAATTTCATTTGCTAATTTTTCAGCCATTCCTCTACCATTTCTTAGTCTAGCATAATTTACTAACCAACGAAGTGCTAATGATTGACTTCTTTCATCACTAACTTCAAGTGGAACTTGATAATTAGATCCACCAACTCTTCTAGATTTAACTTCTAGAGCTGGTGCTATGTTTTTTAATGCATTGTTATATATATCTAAAGGATTCTCTTTTGTAGTTTCCTTTATTATATCAAACGCTTCATATAATATTTTACTTGCTGTTCCTCTTTTTCCATCAGACATAATTTGATTAATTAACTTAGTTACTATCTTAGAATTATATATTGGATCAGGTAAAACATCTCTTTTTTCCGCACGTCTTTTACGCATTTATATTCTCCTTCCTTATCTTATTTAGATTTCTTTGTTCCGTATTTACTACGGCCTTGTTTTCTGTCTTGAACTCCTTGAGTATCAAGAGCTCCACGAATAATGTGATAACGTACACCGATTAAATCTTTTACACGTCCACCACGAATTAGTACAACACTGTGTTCTTGTAGATTATGTCCTTCACCTGGAATATAAGTATCAACTTCACGACCATTAGATAATCTAACACGAGCATATTTACGTAATGCTGAGTTTGGCTTCTTAGGCGTTCTAGTTCCAACTCTTGTACATACCCCTCTTTTTTGAGGACTATTTTGATCAGTTTGTTTACGTTCCATACTATTAAAACCAATGTTTAATACGGGACTCTTTCTTTTCTTTGTTTTTGCTTTTCTGTTATGTTTTACTAATTGATTAATTGTAGGCATAAAACCGCTCCTTCCATATACACACACCCTGGTGTATCACCTTTTTCTTTAAATTAGGCTCTGCCTAAGCAAAACCTAATAAAAACGCATACTTAATATATCATTTATATTATATGAAAGTCAAGATATTTTTATCATATTTTCATAATTTTTTGTAGTATATTTATTACATTTAATATATGATTTATATTTATAGCCTGCACTCCCCTTTTGTATTACTACAAACCCAATACAAGCATCATTCTCTATTTCAATCTTATTTTGATTATATTGGGTTAATTCAGATTCATTTAAATAAAGTAAATCTCCTGTTTCTGGATATTCACCAACATGTTCTCCCATATATCTTCTTGCAACACTTTTTAAATTTTTTTCATAATTTTTATAGTCTTTTACTTTTAAGTATTTAAATCCAAAAACTGTTAATACCCCAAAAATTAAAATAACTAAAAGAAACCACATTACCATTACTTTTTTCATTTGTCTTCTCCATTAATATCATTTATATAATTTTCTTTACTCACTGGTTCTTTATCAAAAGAAGAATATAATTTTATAATAAAAAATATAGCTAAAAGAAAAAATATAAATAAAACAATCATTAAAAAAATCATTTCTGTTGGGCTCCACCCTTTTTTATTTAATTTCATTTTATCTCTTCTTTCCAAGCCCTTCAGTATAATTCTCATATAATCCATTCAAGTTCAACATTTCTGCGCATGATAGTTCTTTAAACATCTTTGATAAACCTTTGTAATCTCTATTCTCTATATAATTACAATATTCGCTTTTTCTAGATCGTGGAATTACTACTGGTGCAGTATTTTGTTTTATTAAATTATATGAAGTAATTAGTCTTGCTAGTCTTCCATTTCCATCACCAAACGGATGAATTATTAAAAAATTAATATGAAACATAGCTTCTTTTTCAAAAACATCTAAATCACTCCATACATTATAATAATTATCTAACAAATAGTATAAATCATTTCTAATTAAAGCAGGCTTACTTCTTTCTACTTTTGAGCCAATAACCATTGCTTCAGAAGTTCTAAAGTTATCATATTCTCCATTTGTCATAATACTAATTAAATCTGCCATATCATATGGAGAAAGCTTCTTTTCAAATGGAATTTCAAATATCCAATCTAATGCATTCATATAATTATTTTCTGCCACAACAGATTCAACATTTTGATCGTCTGGATTTCCAGTTTCCATTAATATACTAGAACTAGAACTGCGTGAACTAAATGATCTCATATAGTTTTTATAAAAGTCACTATTCTTATCTAATAATTCTATAAACATAAAATCAACCTCAAAAATATTATAACACGTATAATTTAATAATAGAAATAAAAAAAGATCTTACGATCTTTAATTATACTAATTCTACAGTAGCTCCAGCTTCTTCAAATTGAGCTTTAATATTATTTGCTTCATCTGCAGGAATATTTTCTTTAATATTTCCACCATTATCAGCTAAACCTTTAGCTTCAACTAATCCTAAGCCAGTTAATTCTCTAATAATCTTTATTACAGCAATCTTACTAGCTCCAGCTTCTTTTAATACTACAGTTTTTGAAGATGATTCTTCTTCAGCTGCTTGAGCAGGTGCAGCAGCAACTGCTACTGCGCTTGGATCTACTCCAAACTCTTCTTTCATTGCGTCAACTAATTCTTTAACTTCAAGAATTGTCATTTCTTTTAAAGATTCAATAATATCTTTTGTACTTATTTTTGCCATTTCTATCTTCCTTTCTTATTTTTCCTCTTTTTGTTCTGCTATCATATTTAATCCAATAGCAAATTCTTTAACATATTGTATTAGACCACTTGCAAACATTGTAAGTAATCCATCTCTTGATGGTATTGCTGCATAAGCTTTTATAGTATCTAATGTAGCAGCATCTCCACTTATAATACCTATTCTAATTTCTAATTTATCATTTTGTTTTGCAAAATTAGATAAGGTTTTAATAGAATCTAAAATATCTTTTCCAAACATAATCGCATTTGGTCCATTCATATATTCAGTAAAATCGATATTTAATTCTTCAAACGCTCTTTTAGCAAGAGTGTTTTTATAAATTTTTACTTCTCCGCCTGATGTTCTTAATTCTTTTCTTAATCCACTTATACTTTCAACAGTTAAACCTTGATAAGTAAAAAGAATTACTGATTCAGAACTTTTAATTTTTTCAACTATTTCTTTTACAGTCTCTTTTTTAAGATTAAGATTTTTTTCACTTGCCATACATACCCTCCTTTTCGGATATTTAAAAAGCTTCCCATATAGGAAAGCTAATAAAAACATAGTTTTATTGTTTTCCTCGGTAGGATTATTAAGCATAAGCCCCTACTGTCTATGGATCTCTTTTTTTGTAATTGTATTATATAAAATTTTTATTTAATTGTCAAAGGTATTTTTATCGATTTTTATTCCAGGCCCCATTGTGGATGAAATAGTAATACTTTGAATATACATACCTTTAACAGTTTGTGGTTTTGATTTAATTATTGTCTTAATAAAATAATTTATATTTTCCTCTAGACTTTTAACATCAAATGATACTTTACCAACTATTCCATGTACATTACCAAAAGTATCTGTCTTATATTCTATCATACCTGATTTAATATCTAAAACAGCTTTTTCTGGAGAATTGGTAACAGTTCCAGTTTTAGGATTTGGCATTAATCCTTTAGGTCCTAATACTTTTCCTAATTTACCTAAACTAGACATCATATCTGGAGTAGCAATGATAACATCAAAATCAAACCAATTTTCTTTTTCAATCTTTTTTATTAAATCCATTTCTCCAACATAGTCAGCTCCAGCTTTAGTTGCAGCTTCAGCAGCAGCTCCTTTAGCAATTACTAAAATCTTTTTTGTCTTTCCAGTTCCTTTTGGTAAAACTAATGACCCTCTTAATTGTTCAGTAGCTTTTTTAGTATCAACATTAAGATTTATAGCTATTTCTACAGAACTATCAAATTTGGTAATAGTTGTATCTTTAACTAACTTAACGGCTTCTGTAACAGTATATAATTTATTATTATCTACTTTTTTTGAAGCTTCCACATACTTTTTACCTTGTTTCTTCATTTTTACCTCCTAATTGTGGTTTATTAGCGGAAATCTTTTATTTAATTTTCTTTTGTTTCTGTTTCTTCAGTTTCTTTTTCTTCAATTACTTCAACTTCTGCTTCAGCTAATTCTTTAGCTTCAGTTTCCATTTCAGCAAGTTCTTCAGCACGTTTTGCTATTTCTGCTTCTTTTTGTGCAGCTTCTTTTGCTTGTTCAGCAAGTTCAGCATCATTTACACCTTTGATAGCAACTCCCATGTTACGAGCAGTACCTTCAATAATGTTCATTGCTTCTTCAACAGTATATGCATTTAAATCTGGTAATTTTGTTTCTGCAATATTCCTTAAATCATCTTTAGTAATAGTAGCAACAATAGCGTTTGCACCTTTTGCTCCAGCTTTTTCAATTTTTGCTGATTTTTTTATTAAAAATGCAGCAGGTGGAGTCTTTAATACAAAATCAAATGATCTGTCTTCATACAAAGAAATTTCGCATGGAATAACATCTCCCATTTTTTCTCTTGTAGCTTCATTAAATTTTGTACAAAAATCTTGTAAGTTAATACCAGCAGGTCCTAAAACAGTTCCAACTGGTGGAGCTGGTGTAGCTTTACCTGCAGGTCTTTATAGCTTCTTTAGCCACGAAAAACACCTCCATATATTTTTTTCGCTAGTGGTTATTAGGGCTTTTCCGCTTTTCCCTCCCACTTATGTTATATAATAATATATAACTGCAAATAAGATATTAACACAAATATTATCTAAATACAAGAAAAAACAGCAAATTGCTGTTAAAATTCTGGCATTTTTATTTGATCACAAGAATCATCTAATTTTAATGATAATACTTTATCTTTGCTTTCTTCATTGTTTTGTTTTTTCTTTTCTTTTCTATCCAAATATTTTTTTAAAAATAATCCAAACTGTCTCATAGAATTATAATTATAATCTATTTTTACTTTCGAAGGATTAATATAAGTACTATCAGGATTATTACAAATCAATCTATAATATAAATCAAATATAACAGTAGTAAAAGTGAATTTCATTAAATTATTTGTTGTGTACTGTCTTAAAGCATCTTCTAATACTTCCAAATTTTTATTTAAAAATGGATAATTTTGATATTTTATAATTACTTCATTTATAAAAGATATATCATTAGATCTAATAATATCATCTATTTTCTTTTCTAGTGATAAAGGGTTAATATATTGAGCATCTTGTTCAAATATTATTGGTTGAAAATATATTGTCTTTTTATACTTGTGTGATATAACATATTTTTTCCCAGTAAAATAACTTTGATTTTTTGGATTTGTAGATAACTCATCTATTTCTTTCAAAGAATGCTTCTCACTACATATTTTGCATGAAGTAATATAAAGTGAGGTATACGCACCTTCATCCTTTAATTCATATCCAATTAATAATTTATTTAATTTATCTTCTTTAGTTAATCTTTTAACCTCAGCTTCTCCAACTTTTATGGCATCTTTATCATCAAAAAATTGATTTGCATATAATTGTTTTACTACCGGTGTAGTAAAATAATAATTTTTCATTATATACCCCCTTATTTCGATAATATATATTATCAAAAATAACAGAAAAAGTCAAATTACATACATATTTAAGTTATTACAATTTAAAAAGTAAAGCACTTAATTTGCTTTACTTACTTGATATAATTCAACTTCAACTGGGGTTTCTTGTCCGAATAAATCTATTAACACGTTCAGTCTATGAGTATCTTCATCTATATTATCTATTGTTCCAAGTAGTCCTTTAAATGGTCCATCTATAATGTTTACTTTGTCTCCAACAGCTAAAACACTATCTTCACTCATTCTGCTCATTCCCATATTAATTAATATATTATCAATTTCTTGAGGTAATAAAGGTGTTGGTTTAGCCCCTTTACCACTAGATCCAATAAAGCCTGTTACTCCTGGTGTATTTCTTACAATATACCACGCTTCATCACTCATTATCATTTCTACTAAAATATATCCTGGAAACATTTTTTTTATTTTTTCTTTTTTTACTCCATCCTTTATTTCTACTTCAGTAGTTTCCGGAATAATAACTCTAAAAATATAATCTTGCATTCCCATAGATTCAGTTCTTGCTTCTAATTTTTCCTTAACTTTACTTTCATGTCCACTATAGGTATTAACTACATACCATTGTTTTTCTTCCATTAATTAAACCAGCCTTTCACAATCGCAAATAACAAATCACTTAAATAAAAAAATAATCCAAAAAATAAGCAAAATATTATAGTAGCTGAAGTAAATGTAATCATTTCTTTTTTAGTTGGCCATTTTACTTTCTTCATTTCTCCAATTACACTCTTTAAATATCCAGAATTATGGTTTTTTAATAATACACTATATAGAATTAATGTTAATCCTATAATTGCTAAACTAAAATATCCACATAAATATCCAAATCTTGCTAAAGTTAATTTATTAAAGTTTAAAATATTTTCTCCGAATCCAGTAATTTTTGTAGCAATAACCGCTCCTATTTGCAATACTAATAATATAAATCCAGTAATTATTAATACCTTGTTATTGTTTCTTTCTTTGTTTTTTTTCACCATTTCACCTCAAATTTTTTTTCAAAATAAAAACACCTTTTCGTGTTCATTTGTAATATAACATATATATTATTTAATTACAAGTGTTTTTATTAATTATTGTTTTAATTTTATTTTTTATTCTTTGCATAGAATTATCTATTTGTTTTGGACTTTTATCTAACAAAGAAGCAATATCTTTATAATTAAGTCCATTTATCATTAGCGAAAAAACTTCATATTCGCTATCAGATAATTCTTGTCTTATTAATTTATTTAATTCTATATAATCTTCTTCTTTTATTGAATTGTCTAAAGGATTATTCTCGTTATTATCACCAAGTATATACATTAAAGGCTGGCTAAATTGTTGATAATTATGCTCTAAACTCCATGCATCTGATAATATTTTATTTTTCATTCTACCAGCTTTTTTTATATAATTTACTATTCTTCTTTCTATACATAAAGAAATAAAAGTAGTAATAGAAGCTTCTTTTTTATCATCAAAACAATTAATACCATCAATTAATCCAATATATGCTTCTTGATATAAATCATTACTTTCTATGCCTAAAATATTTGTAATGTTATAATATTTTTTTGTAATGATATCAACTATATAATTATACTTTTCTACGGCTAAATCCTTTGCATATTCATTATTTTCTTTTGCCAATAAAATCAATTCATTATCTGGATAATCTCTTACTTCCATTAAATCACCTTCTTATTAAATCAAATATTAATATACTAGCTGCAACCGAAGCATTTAAACTATTAACATGTCCATTCATAGGTATTGATATAATCTGATCACAATTATCTTTAACTAATTTGCTTATACCATTTCCCTCGCTTCCAATAACTAAACATACTTTATTTGCATAATCTACTTTTTTATAATCAAGTCCATCCATATCAGCACCATAAACAAAGTAATTATTATTTTTTAATGTTTTAATAGCATCTACTAAGTTATTTACCATTACTATTTTAACATGTTCTAAAGATCCAGCACTAGTTTTCATAATCGTTCCATTTACATCCACGCTTCTATTTTTTGGAATTATTATAGAACTAATTCCTGATGCCTCGACTGATCGAATTATTGCTCCAAAATTATGTGGATCTTCTAAATGATCAAGCATTATTATTTTATTTTCATTTAAAATATCATTTAATGAGTAGTATTCATAATCTCTAATATCAATTACTATTCCTTGATGATTACCTTCAACCATATTATTTAGTCTATTTAAATCCACTATTTCAAAATTAATATTATTCTCTTTTATTACTTTGTATATTTCTTCATCTTTAATATTTTTACTCAAATAAACTTTTTTTATTTTTTTACAATCATTTATTTCTTTAAAAACATTTTTTCCAAAAATTCTCATTTTTCCTCCATAATTATATTAATTAATTCTTCTATTCTTTTTATATTATTATTTAAATATAAGTATCCAAATATGCATTCCAATCCAGTTGCAATCCTATACGTAATAATATCTGTGCTTTTAGATTTTCCACCATGAGCATTTCTTCCTCTTTTATATATATCTATTTCTTCTGACGTTAATAAATTATTATCGACTAAATATTCTAAATGTGTCCTTTGACTTTTTGCACTTACATATTTCAAAGTTTCTTTTTGAATAATTTTTACTTTTTCTAAATATAAAAGTTTTTTTCTAATGTTAAGCTCATAAACTGCATCTCCTATAAATGCTAATGTAATAATATTTGGCATAATTCACCCACTTATGCTTGATATTAACACAAAATAGAAAAAAAATCGAGTATTACTCAATTTTTATTAAAAATATTTTTTATAAATATTTGTAGCGGCGGTTGCTCCTTCAGCTACAGCTGTTACTATTTGATAAATATCTTTCTCAATTGTATCCCCAACAGCAAATATTCCATCAATATCAGTTTCGTAATTATTATCGACCTTAATATAATTTAATTCATTAGTAATATTTAATTCTTTTACAATCTCAGTCTTTGGCTCAAAACCTATATAAATGAATAATCCTTCAACTTCTAAAATAGAATCATCATTCAACGTTAAACTACTTAAATATCCTTTTTTTTCATTAATGCTTTTTATTTCTTTATTCATTAAAACTTCTATATTTTTTGATTCTTTTATTTTGTCCTCTAAAAAATCATCTGCTATTAAATTATTACTACGATTAATAATCGTAATTTTTTTTGCATATTTTGATAAGTATAGACCTTCTTCTAAAGAACTATTTCCGCCACCTACAACAGCAATTTGTTTGCCTTTATATAAAGGCGCATCGCATAAAGCACAATAGCTTATTCCTCTTCCAATTAATTCTTCTTCATTTGGTAAACCTAATTTTCTACTTCCCCTTCCAGTAGCTATTATAATAGATTTAGTTTTATATTCATTGTTTTTAGTTATTACTTTTTTAATTTTACCAGAAATAATTTTTATTACTTCTTCAGTTTTAAAAGGTATATTTAATTTTTTTATTTGTTCAAACATTTTTATAGCTAGATCTGGTCCACTTATTGAACTAAAACCCGGATAATTATTTACAACGTTTGTATAATTTATTAATCCGCCAGGAATATTCTTTTCTATTATCAATGTATTTAACTTACTTCTTTGTGCATAAATAGCTGCACTCATTCCAGCTGGACCCATACCTATTATTATTACATCATATTCCATATTTTTCACCTAAAATCTAATATCTCCTGTTATTGGTTCATTATAAAGATCTTCAAATTTTCCCTTTCTTGATAAAAGTATATAAGTTATTACACCAGTAATTACCATCAATATTGAAATTATTTGAGCTACTTTAAATCCATAAAACATTAAAGCATCTGTTCTACTTATCTCTATAAAAAATCTTCCAACACCA
This sequence comes from uncultured Muribaculaceae bacterium, assembly GCA_964398265.1. GTDB lineage: Bacteria > Bacillota_I > Bacilli_A > RF39 > UBA660 > CAYNLX01. The sequence continues at coordinate 11,172 of CAYNLX010000017.1, forward strand.
TACCAAATCAAATAAAATGCAGTAAGTTGTCCGACTTTTAAATATCTATATCTTCTTAAAAATAATAGTGTTATAAAACCTATAAAACACCAAATTGATTCATAAAAGAAAGTTGGATAATAATATATACCTCCAATATTCATGCCTTTTATAATAAATTCAGGTGTCTTTAATTTTCTTAACGTTTCCAGTGTTGTAGCAGCTCCATGAGCTTCACTATTAAAGAAATTTCCCCATCTTCCAATCGATTGAGCTAATATTAAAGGAACTACAGATATATCAGTTATCTTAAATGTTCTTGCTGAATATTTATGGGCATAAAACAAAATTGTAATAAAGCCAAAAATAATGGCTCCATGTATTGCCAATCCACCTTTCCATATTTGAATAATTTCTGATGGATATAAACTATAATAATCTAAATTAAATAATACATAATACAATCTTGCTCCAACAAAGCCAAATATTATAGTCCAAAAAATTAAGTTACTTAAAAAATCTTTTCTAATATTCATTTTTTTACCTTCAGTAATAATAAGCAAGTATGATAAAACCACTCCAATTAAAATGAAGATTGCATACCATCTTATTTCAAAATTACTTATAGAAATCAATACTGGATTCATCTTATCTCCCTTATAGGTTTAGTAATTAGTTCATCTAAAATTATTGATATAATTGACATAAATATTGCAATAAAGAATGGTATTATCCAACCTATCACTATAAATCCATCGCCTAAAATTAAACTAGTTAATTTCAAGATAACAACATTAGTAAAAGGATATAATAATCCCAAAGATAAAATCGTTACAGGTAACATTAATACTTTTAATAATGGTTTAATTGTTTTATTTAATACTGAAATGATTATTGAACCAACAAAAGCATAAAATATTGAACTAACTTCAAAATTTTCAAATAATTTTGAAGCTAACATTATTACAAAAGTATTTATCGCCAAGGATAAAATTAAATCTAATAAATTTTTATAAAATTCTTTATTCATTTTTCTCACCTATTTTTATTATACAATATTTTTTTTATATTATCATTAAAAAAGGATGAGTTTACATCCTTATAATATTTTTTTTAAATACTGTCCAGTAAAAGATTCACTACACTTAATAATTTCTTCTGGAGTACCTGAGAACACAATTGTTCCGCCTTCATCGCCACCTAAAGGTCCTAAATCTATTATATAATCAGCACATTTTATTACATCTAAATTATGTTCTATTACCACTACTGTATCTCCATTATCAACAATTCTATTTAATATTGATAATAATTTTTTTATATCATCATTATGTAATCCAGTAGTAGGTTCATCTAATATAAACAAACTTTTTCCAGTAGGCTTTTTTTGAAGTTCACTTGCAAGTTTCACCCTTCCAGCTTCGCCTCCAGATAATGTTACTGCATTTTGTCCTAATTCAACATAACCCATACCAACATCAATCATTGTTTGCAGTTTTTGTTTAATTTTAGGAATATTTTCAAATACTAGAATTGCATCTTCTACTCTCATATTTAATATATCAGAAATATTATTATCTCTAAATTTAATATCTAACGTTTCTTTGTTATATCTTTTTCCACCACATATATCGCAAGGAACATAAACATCAGGCAAGAAATGCATTTCAATTTTTTTAACGCCATCACCTCTGCAAGCTTCACATCT
>CAYNLX010000018.1:0-12842 GCA_964398265.1 uncultured Muribaculaceae bacterium
AGACTGTAAATCTGTTCTTTCGGGTTCGATGGTTCAAATCCATCTCCCTCCACCACTTTATTGCCTCGTAGCCAAGTGGTAAGGCATCAGACTTTGACTCTGACATTCCGGTAGTTCGAACCTACCCGAGGCAGCCACTTTATTTTATATTCGTCTCGCTAGCTCAGTTGGTAGAGCATTTGACTTTTAATCAAAGGGTCATGCGTTCGAGTCGCATGCGAGACACCATTTTAATAATAAACAGATCAATTAAGATCTGTTTTTTATTGTTTAGGTTTAAATACTATTGCCACAAAAAAAGCTATAATTATTGTTGATACTATTCCAGCACTGGTGGTAGACAACATATTAGATACTAATCCCAAATATCCTTCCTGAAGGTAGCCACTATAAGCTGAATTATATAACTGATTACCAAATGACGTTATTGGTAAACTTACCGCTGGGCCTATTCTTAAAGAAAGCCATTCATAAATTCCAAAAAAGCCTAGAACTGCTCCAAGAACAACGTATATACTAGTGATATGTCCTGGTGTTAATTTAGTTTTATCCATTATTAATTGACCTATTAAACACAAAGTACCAACAAATATAAAACCATATATATATTCCATTAAATCACCTCAATACTTACAGCATGAGATACACATGGTATTTCATTTTTTTGATTTACTAAAACTTGGCTATGTAATGATCCTGTTCCAATTAATAAAATCTTTTTATATTTTGATTTTAAATAATTGCTAAAAAATACCAATGGTAACACAGCTGGACCACTTGCTCCAGAATTTACAGATTGATTTTTAGAATATAATTCCATACCAGCATCAATATATTTTTTAGGATAATATTGATTGTTTTTTAATAATGTTTTAAGAATATCTTGACCACATTTGCCTAAATCTCCAGTTAATATTAAATCATAATAATTAATTTCTCTATTTAAATCATTTAAATGAGTTTTAATCGTACTAAAAGCTCCAGGAGCCATAACTGCTCCCATATTATTAGCATCTTTTATAGTAGAATTAACAACATTCCCAATAGTAACGGATTCTATCTTTATATTAGTTTTATTATTCTTCAAAACGCATCCTACAGCTGCAGTAGCAGTATAAGTACTTCTTTTTAATTTTGGTGCCCCATATTCTATTGGATATCTAAATTGTTTTTCCGAATTTGAATTATGAGAACTAGTTAAACATAAAGCTTTTTTTATTTTTTTTGAATCAATTAAAAGACTAGAAATAATTAATGATTCAATGAAAGAGGAACATGCAGAATATACACCTAAAAAAGGAATGTTAATATCTTGTACCGATTTATTAATAATAGCAAGTTGGTTTGATAAATCTCCGCCAATAATTATATCTACTCTATTTTTAAATAATAATTCATCTAATACTTTTTTTTGCATTTTAACTTCCGCTTTTTCAAAAGTTTTCTCTTCAAAATAATTATTATTTAATTTAAAATTTACTTCTTTTAATAATCCTTTTTGTTCATATTTACCTATCAAAGTATAATAATCATCTATATATACATTATTAATTATAAAACTACACATAATAGTACCTTTACTATTGCTAATATATATGCACTTACAATTCCATATAAAAGTACACTTCCTGCCAATTTAAAAATATTTGATCCCATCCCAGTAATAAAACCATCGTTTTTATAATCTAATATACTGCTTGCAACTGAATGAGAAAATCCTGTAATAGGTATAATTAAACCACATTTGCAAAAAGATACCAACGTGTCAAATAATCCTAATCCAGTTAATATAGATGATATAAAAATAAAAATCATTAATGTCCATGAAATTCCATCAACAATCATTAAATTATAATATGTAGAAATTATTTTAGATAAAAAAGTAAATATTACTCCCAATAGGCCGCCAACAATAAAAGATATAAACATATCTTTATATATATTCTCCTTTATTGTGCTTTTTTTTACTATCAAATTATATTCTTTTTTTTTCATAAAAAAGCCTCCACTATTATTATGGAGACTTTTTTTAATACTATACTAAGCTATATATTTTCTTAATTTTTCTATACTTTTCTTTTCATATCTAGAAACCATTACTTGAGTCATTTTTAGTTTTTTAGCTACTTCAGATTGAGTATAATCGTTATAATATCTATACTCTATTATTTTTCTTTCTTCATCGTCTAATCTTTTTAAAGAGTTTTGTAAATCAATATATGTATCATCTATATCAACTTTACATGGAATAGTATCATATAACGAAACATTATCATTAGAATCTATACTAAGTATGCTTTCTCCAGATAAAAGAACATCAGATATTAATTCTTCAGGTATTTCTAAATATAAAGAAATATCTGTAATTGAAGGTATTTTTTTTAACTTTTGAGTTAAATATTCTTGTACTTTTATTATTGATTTATAGAGTTTTAAAGTTTCTTTATTAATTTTAATACCTTTATTTTTAATAGAATTATTATGCATTTCTCCAAAAATATATTTATATGCAAATGTAGAAAACTTTGCATCTTTATTAGGTTGATAATTTTTATATGCTTTAATTATTCCAATTACTCCCAATTGATATAAATCTTCTATGTCATTGTTATAAAACTTAGAGGCAATACTATATATTAATCCTTCGTTTTCTTTAATAATACTAACTATTTGATTTGTCATATTTGTAAACACTCCATTACATTTAATTCGTTAGATACTATTAATGCATTAATATCAACACATTCTTTTACTATATCATCATTTATATCACAAACATAAGCAATTCCATTGTTTTTATAAATAATATCTAATGAATTGTTAATGGATTTTAATCCAAATTTATCAATACTATTTAATTCTTTTAAATTATATGCAATAAATTTTATTTTATTTTTATTTAGTATTGGAATAATATAATTATCAATTTTTAAAGATGTAGTTTTATTTAATCTTCCATTTAATCTAATAAATAATATGCCATGTCTTATTTCCATATTTATTTTTAACATTTTATCACCTGTTAATTAAATATAGTATATTTTTAAAAGTTTTTATACACTTTCGACAATAGTTGTATTATTTTTTAATAAATATTATTAAAAACTACTTTAAACTATAAGAAATTATAATTATTAATAGAATTACTAAAAAAAGAATAATCATTAAAGTTATAATTCCCGCCAAAATAAAGTTTTTAGATTTTTTATCTGCTTTTTCTACTTCCTCAAATAATTCTTTATTTTCACTTTCAGGAACTTCATTATCATTATCATGATCATTATCTATTATTTTTATTGGATCTATATTATTTAAGTCATAAGATTCTACTACTTCAATGTTTTCATCATTTGATCTAGCAAATATTTTTAATTTTGCAGAACCACATTTTCTACAAAAATTATCTTTTTCTTCAATTATATTACCACAATTCTCACATTTCATAATAATCTCCTTATTTAATTTCTATACCCCAAATTATATTTAATACATCATCTAAATAATAATCAAATATTTCCTCAGATTCTAAATAAGATATTTTTATTATAGAACCTTCATAATATATTAAAGTAATTAATATTTCTTTATCATTATAATTATATAACACTTGAATTCCATCATAATTATTCTCTGTATTCGAATTATAAATATAATTTAATAGTTCATAATCCTCATTTTTTTCTTCTATATAATATAATACTTCGTCAAATAAATCTTTTTGCAACATATTTCTTTGATTATTTGGAATATCAATTTTTTCTATATTAATTGTTGCAGTATTCTTAGATATAGTAATGTTTTCTTCTAAATCAATAATATTCCATTTTTTTTCATATTCTAATTTATAATAATCATTTTCAAATTTTTGAGGTCCATTTACTTTTTTAAATATAATTAGTCCCAATATAATAGATGCTAAAATTATAATAATAAAAATAATTATAATAATTAATTTTTGATTTTTTTTAATAACATTCATTATTTCACTTCCTCAAATATGATTATTAAATAATTAAAAGCTTCAGTAGCAGTGATTTTAAAATCATTATTTTTATATATAAACTTAGAATTTGAACTTAGTATTTCTTTATATCCTTCTTCTTTTAAAGCTGTTCTAAATTTTGACATCTTACTGATTGAACTTATCATATTAGAATATTTATTTTTATATCTCAACAAAAATATATTATTATATTTAACTGATTTAACCAGATCAAAATCAATATTAGATTCCAAATTTCCAATTTTTTTAATATTATTAAATTCAGCTTCAGTTAATTTAATGTTTTTAACTTCAGTTGTTTTTTTAGAATAATATTTCTCTCTTAAAGTATTAATATTAATACTTTTAATATTTTCATAACCAATTTTAATATATTCTTCTACATATTTTTTTATATATGATGATGATGTAAAAGCGCTTATATTATTATCCGTATTCTTAGTTAAAATTCCTACTGCTTCACCATTATTATTTATTAAAGGACTTCCTGCTTGATTAGATTCTGCTTTTATATTTGAATAATTATAAGTATTTCCTTCTAATAAAATTCCTGAATATCCATAATAATCATTATTTTCTATAGTAATTAATTTAACTGAATTTGTATATGATCCCAATGATATATAAGATCCAGTTTTTTCTACCTTTATAAAAGCTAAATCTAAATCAGAATCTATATTAATTATTTTTTCTACTATTTCACTTTTATTATTATTTGTTAAAACAATAACGCTACCATTTCTAATTGAATTAGAAATAAATTTCCATGAAGTGACAAGTATTCCATCTTGTACATAAAATCCAATTGATTGATCAATTACATTTTTATCGCTAAATGTTTTTAAAGTCACAATATTATTTTTGATATTATTTATTAAAGCATTATTTTCTAATTTTGAAGATTTCGTTATTCCTAAAATATTACTTATATTATCAGAAGTGTTATTTATATAGGTTGTATCAATATTAATTAATTCAAAATTTGAGTTAAAAAATAAATTTATACTATTAGTATTATTTTCAACTATTACTAAATAAATATTTTTTATTTTACTTATTTTATATCCTTTAAAATCATTGTCAATTTTCTTACTTATAAGTGTAGTTATTATTTCTTTAATCTCTGCTTTTTTATTATCATTAGTAATTTTATTAATATTTTTAATTCTTTCAGATTGTTTATTATTTTCATTAAAAAGATTATTTATTATAATTTTAGATTTATTAGTTAAATTATTGATAATATCGCTTTCCAATTTATTAGTTTCCTCATTTGATACTTTTATTAAAAAAGAATTTTTTATTACATTACTTTTATTAGTAAAAGATACTTCTTTTTCTTCAGCATATACATTAAACGATAAAAACAAAACAAATATTAATATAATTTTTTTCATATTATTTTTCCAATCTATTTTTCAAAACTTGAACTATTAATTTACTTGCAATTTTTGCTTTATCTCCATTTACATAAGTGTCATGAAAAGCCTCTGCTATAGTTTCATCATAAATATCATATCCATTTTCATCAATAGCTACAGCATATTGTGAAATACTTGATCTAAACATATATTCATCTGAATAACTTGTTCCACCATTATCAATATATAATTGATATGCTTCAGCTATCATATCATAAGAAAAAGTTCCGGTAGTATAAGCTTCTACTACTTCATAAACAGTATCTTCTTCTTTAGAAGTGACATATGTAATAGTTTCTAATCCGTAATTTTTTAATAATGCCACAAAAGATAAATAATGACCTAGTTCATGTGCAATTAATGATACCCCTGTAGCATTTGGAATAAAATAACCTATATTACTTGCTTCTTTCACTTCTTCATTCATATTATCAATATCTAGATAATACCCACTATTTAATAACATTTGACTTTTAATTATCCAAGGAAATAAAGAAATAATTGATTTAGAATTTGCAAAATGAAAAAATGGCATAAAAGCTGCTATAAATTCCTCTTTATACTCTGTATTCATTAATGTTAAGTTAGTTAAATACCCTTTTACTTCAGGAAAAGTTTCCCCAACTTTATCAAATACTTCATAAATATCATTTGCAATATCTTCATTCAATTCACAAAGATTAACACCAACTATTTCAAAGTCTGATGATAATTTATTTTCTAAAACAGTAATAGTTTCTTTTGAATAACATTTCTTTTTTTCTAAATCTGATTCTTTTTTTATTTTTTCTAAAGCCTCTTCCAAACTAGAAACGCTTACCAATTCATACTTTTTATCGTAATTAATAATTGTTGAATAATACATACTATTGTCTCTTACACTGCTTCTTTCTTTAAGAGTAGTTTTACTTATATAAACATTTTCAGTTAATTCGCTTCCATATAAAATAAATCCTGAAATAGCAAATAAAGTAATACCTAAAAATGAAAATAAGAAACCCATCATAGAAACTAGCTTTTTTTGTTTATTTGATTTTATTTCTATTTCTGATATTAATTCATCATCGTTTTTTAAAGCTGTTCTTCCTACTTTTACTATTTTTACAGGATATCCACAATTAGGGCAAAATTTATCAAATATTTCTATGTTATTATTACATTTTCTACATTCCATAAATTCACCTTCTATCATAAATAATTATATAATATATTTATAAAATACACAATTAAAAAAGGAGCGATCTACCAATAAAAATAGCTTATAATCTCCTTTGATTTTATATATTATTGTTTTTTTATCGATTACTTTTCTAAATCTAATATTGAATTATAGTCAATGTCAATATTCGACTGAATATTATTCGTTTCACCAATATAAGTTGCGCCTTTTATAATTGGTGCAATAGTTTTTAACAAAGAATAATCATATTCGTTATTTTGATTTACTAGAGTAATTCCCATAAAATTCATTGAATTTGCTTTTGTTATTGCTGCTATTGCATTTGTACCACCAGTTGATATTTCTAAAGTTATAAAATTTATCCCAGCAAGTTTTTTCTCTACTGCTGCTGAAGAAGAAAAACCCAATTTTTGAAATTGTGCTTGCAATAAATTGATATTAGACTTAATTTGTGAATAACTGCCTGATCCAAGTTCAAATTTTGCCGCCCAAGTTCCTGCTTCATCACTAACTAGCAAAATATCAGTATCTTTTTCATAAACATAATTATTTGGAATCTTAAACTTAAAACCTTTAAAGTTTACATCATAAGTCGAACTGCTAAAGGTTTCTGTACCACTTCCACCATTAATATTTTTATTAATTAAGTTAGTAATTCCAATAGCACCAAACACAATCACTGCCACTACGATTACTCCAATTACTATGCTTTTAATATTGCCACCGCTTTTTATCTGACTTGGTTGATTAAAATTTTGTGTATTATTACTTTGCCAATTTTTTTGATTTAATGGCTGTTGCATTGGCTGTGATTGTTGATACATATTCATAGTTGGCTGTTGATTTGTTTGAATGTTATTTTGGCCAAATTCTTGAAATGCAGGATTAACCGTATTATTATTATTCTGATCAACGTTTGGAACATTTGTTGAATTTTGATTAATACTATAATTATCAGAATTTACTCCACTATTTTGTGTTAAATTAGTATTTTGATTATTATTCATTTCTCCTATTTGATTATTTTGAGCTAATGCTTCATTTACTGCAGCTCCACAGTTTTTGCAAAACATATCTCCATATATTAATGGAGTTCCGCATTTTTTACAATTCATTTTTTTACCTCTCTCTTTTTAATAATCTAATTTTTCTATTGTAAAATTAGTTATCTCATTTAAAATTTCTTCTGTAATGTCTTTTCCATTACCACTAACTTCAATAATAAAATATCCACCTGTGTCTAGTGTATAGAATAACACTGTTTTATTTATATAATACTTATATCTATTAATATTTGTAAACATTATACCACCAAGGTTTGTATATCCACCATTATAAACAATGTAATTTTTATTATTTATAGTTTTTTCTCCTGCTATAGATAATTCTTTATATTCTCCATAAGATTTAGAAAAATAATTATTTATAATGTTTAATTGTCCATCTATATCTTTTATTATACTACTTGTTAAACTATATTTTACTTTATAATCAAACATTTCTAAATTATCATCATAATTTAAACCATATTGTCTTTCAGTGTTTAGATTATTATTATTTTCATATTCTTTATATTTTTCTGGAATACTAATTTTAATATAATCGATTTTATTCTTATTATAATCAGTAAATCTTTTTAGTTCTCCTATTAGATTACCATCTTTTTTATTAATTTTAACATAACTTGAATAATTATAAGAATCATTTATTTTTATATTATCAATTAATTTCTTTGGAATATTATAATTATTAGATTCGATTGTAATTATTAATATATGGTTCTTATTTAAAGCAAATATTAACTCCACCTTTTCATTTTTCTTAACATTATCTTTTTCATCAGCATCTGTATAGAGACTTATTGATTTACTATTATAAAAATTCTTATATATATAACTATCATATTTACTATCTAATACGGAAAGACTTTCTTTAAAGTCTGTATAATCTTCTTTTTCCCTATATGTTTTATAATTCTGATATACACTAGAAGAATTGTCTTTATCTAAATATTCATATAAATTTATATTTCTTATTTCAGCAGTTAAATAAATACTTCCATTGTTTAAATCTTTAAAATTAAAATAATTAAATTTTGTATTTAATTCGCTAATTTTAAATACATCTGGAATAGAATACGATACATAATAATTATTATTAGCTATTTCATATGTCTTTATTCCAGTTATTTTCTCCTCTATTTCCTTATCTTTTGAATAATTTACAATATCATTACTGGTTTTAATATCTTTACTTAAATTAAAAGTATCCTCTTTAATACTTAAACTATAAACTATATTTTTAACACTATCCAGTAAAATATCAAAGACTTCATTTGGTGCTTCATAATTAATTATTACAAGTTTATCACTTTGTTTAAATAATAAAATTAATACTTGTTCTTCACCATTTTCATATAGTATTTTATATCCATTAAATTTATATTTTGTAAATAAATCTTTTTCTTTACTTAATAATATATAATTACTATTTTGTTTTTCTATATTATAAGTTATTTCATCAATTATTTCATCAACTGAAAAGTACCTGCTTTCTGAAACTAAATATAATACTTCCAATTTCAAAGAGCTTTTATTATTTTTATGTTTTAACAATATTTCTCTACTGCTTTTTTTATTAATATTCCAACCATTATCATATTGAAAGGAATAATTTTTATTATCAACCATTTTTATGTTTGCCTCTTTATTTGAAATCAAATAAATAACCATAAAACTACTGATTACTAGAATAGCGATGATAACAATTAAACTAATTTTATTTTTTTTAAAATAATCATATATTCTTTTCATAATTTCACCATTATTACAATTAAATAATCAAACTCAGCCATAATTATAACCTTGTATTTTTTATTACTATACACACATTTTGAACTACTGCTAACTAATTCCTTATAACCATCTTTTAATAATTGACTTCTATATGTCGATGCAAGTTGCATACTATCTATATATTTTGAAATATTGTTTTTGTATCTTAAACTTACAGCACCTTTTTCATAACTTGCTTTCATCAAATCTAATTTAATAGTATTTTCAATATTTCCAATTTTTGAATAAATTTTCCATTTGGATTTGGGAATATTATTAATAACATCTTCAGATGAATATTTAATATAATAATACTCTTCTTTCAATTTTTCAAAACTAATTGTATCAATTTTATCAAAGTTCTCTTTTTCGAACTTTTCTTGAATTTCTCTAAGAATATTTGAATTAATAGATAGCGAAATGCTTGCACCAACTGATTTAGAAGAACTCATTCCAATAACATTTCCATCTTTATCAAATAATGGACTTCCTTGGTCTACTTTTGAGAGCGGTATAGATGTTTGAAGATATTCATCATTTGATATTATTATTCCTTTTTGAATAATTAAACCAACACCTGATTTACTACTAATGATAATTGCCGGATCCTCTATAAATACTTTTGTTGAATCACCAAGATTAACAAATGAACTATTTTGTTCCTTAAGTTTCAAAACAGCTACATTTGTATCCGGATTAGCAGTTATTATTCCATCAAAATTGTAATTAGTACCAATACTATCTTTAATTGTTATATATTGGGCATTAATTAACGATTGCTCTAGAAAATCCCAAGTGGTAACTACAATACCTTTGTTAATAAAGAATCCATTAGCATTTGAAGTTATTTTATTGTTATAAAAAGAAGATAAATAAACTATATTACTAATATTTGAATTATATATTTGATTAATTTTATTATCAGTCATATTATTAAGTTTATCAAAATTGTATATTGCTGATAGATTTGAATCATAAGAACTTTGTAATGCCATGGAGTTTTTTGTTTCAGTGTTTTCTAGTTCATCAAAATATTTATTTACATTATCTACTGTTTCTCCGTATAAATAAGCCAGTCTATATTCATTATCTATTTCTAAAAAATAATAATAAATAATTAAATTTGTTTTAATTAAATCATATTTCATTGGTTCTTCTTTATTTTGCTCTTTAATTTTAACATTTGGTAACGTAACTGTGCTAATAACGAGATTATCACTAATTGTAACTCTTATATCACCATAAGAATTATACACTACGCCTAATTCATTAAAAGCATTAAACATTTGTGGTATTGAGAATTCTGAAACAACTGCATAAACATAGTTTTCTTTTGATTCATCATAACCACTTTTAGAGTTTTTGTCTTTATGATAATATTTATATGCAGCAAGGTTTTGATAATCTTGATGCCTTTTATAGAAATTCTCGCTACTTTCTTCAATCCCATTCATATCTCCCAAGATTAAATATGTTGTTTTCTTTGATAATTCTTTTATTTTATTCTCTAATTCTTGATTATTATTAGATAGAGTTGTCTTTAAATAATACTGTTTATTGAAACTGTTAATAATTTCATCTTTTTTGCTATTTTCAGCAAACGTCAGTTTTGATGTATCAAAAGAAAAGTTTTCAGTTAACGCATATACCGAAATCGTAAAACAAATAAATAAAATACTAGTAAAAATTAAAACTTTCTTCATACATTTATCACCTAACTTCCCAATTTTGCTTTTAATACAGCCACAACATATTTACTAGCATCCTTCGCATCATCACCATTTAAATATACATCGTGGAAAGATTCAGCAATCGTTTCATCATAAATATAATCACCATTATTATCCTTTGCTAATGCATATTTTGATATTGTACCTCTCCACTCATCTAATGACATAATTGTATTTGTATCATTTTTATATTTTTTGTATGCCTCAGTTACCAATTTTAAAGAGAATGTACCTTTAGCAAAATCTTCGTACACCTTATAAAACACATAGGTATCTTTATCGTCAATTATTAAAATTGACTCTTCATTATATGATTTCATTAAAGCTATAAAAGATAAATAATGGCCTAATTCGTGAGCAACAGGTGAATAAATAGTTGCATTAGGTGGGAAATGTCCTGCAATTGAACTTTCTTTTACTGCAGCATCTAATCTTGATGAATTTAAAAAATATGTTGAATTAAGCAAAATTTGTGTTTTTATAACCCAAGGATATGAGGAAGATGATTTAGAAGTTGCAAATGTAAATACTGGCATAAATGATGCAAGTACCCCTCCATCAGATAATGATGAATTTTTCAAAGATAAGTTTGTAATATATCCTCTCACACTTGGATACTCCTCATATATTTTTTTAAAAACATTTCCTATTTCTTTAGCAAAATTAGTATCCATTTCACATAAATTGACTGCTGTAATACCATATTTATTTATAATTTCATCTTCTACTTTTTTCATTTCTTTTGAACAAGATATTTTTTGAGAAACAGAATCATTTGATATTAATTTATAAGCATCGGTTTTTGTTCTAACTGTAACTCCAGACAAAGTGTTATCTGTAATTATTGAAGTACTATACTTTCCTTTTGACGGTGTTGATGATGAATCATCTTGAATATTACCATCATCAGAATAAGTTGAATCAGAAAAATAATAATTATTTTGTTTAATAGAAAAAAATAGAATAAAGGCCATTATTAAAAGTGCTAATGCTGCATATTTAAAACCAGTTGAAACATTTTTTTTATAATTTAATCCATTAAATTGTGGGCTATTATTCACTGTTGGTTGATTGTTATTTAAAAATTGTGGGCTATTACTCACTGTTGGTTGATTGTTATTTGGAAATTGTTGAATACTTTTCAAAGAATTACCACAATTTTTACAAAATGATTGATTTAATTCAATTGAGTTTCCACATTTTTTACAATACATAAGCTTACTCCTCTATTTTTACTATTTATATCATATCACATCACGTTAATACTTTCTATAATTTTTTGCAAAATGTAGTGTTACAATTGATGTGAAACAATTTTATATAAAAAAAGTGATTCAAGTCGTATAATTGAGTTAAGCAAAAACCAATTATGAAGGGACTGAATCACTAATGAATATTATAAATGAATTTGAACAAAAAAGCGAGAGGTATTTACCACATGAATTGAATACTAAATATTATGCAGTATTATCTTATAAAAATGGAAACAAATCTACTTATGTATGCCGTAAATATCATATTTCTAAAGTTTCTTTATCTAGATGGATTAAAAAATTTGATGGCACTAAAGAATCATTGATTGATAAATCTCATAAACCACTAACCCCACATCCTACTGCTTGTAAATGTTACTATAAGAATGTAGAAAAAGTTGACTATAAAAATGTCGGTTTT
>CAYNLX010000019.1:0-12755 GCA_964398265.1 uncultured Muribaculaceae bacterium
ATATCAATTAAACTTAATAAAGTAAATGTTTTTTATACATTAAATCTAAAGTATACAATATCGCCATCTTGCATAACGTACTCTTTTCCTTCTAATCTTAATTTCCCAGCTTCTTTAACTGCTTTTTCGCTTCCTAAATCTTCTAAATCATTAAAACTCATTATTTCTGCTTTAATAAAACCTCTTTGAAAATCAGAGTGAATAATGCCTGCGCACTCTGGGGCTTTCATACCTTTTTTAAAAGTCCAAGCTCTTACTTCATCTTTTCCTGATGTCAAAAAAGTTTGAAGACCTAACAAATTATATGTTGCAAAAATCAATTTATCTAATCCGCTACTAGAAATACCTAAATCTTTTAAGAATGCTTTTTTGTCTTCATCATTTAGCTCACTTAATTCGCTTTCAATTTTGGCACTCATTACAATAACTCCAGAAGATTCTTTACTAGCATATTCTTTTACTTTTTCTACATAATCGTTAGACCCAATAATTGCATCTTGTTCGCTAACATTAACACAATATATTATTGGCTTTAATGTTATAAAACTAAAGTTTTTTAATACTTCTAATTCTTCAACAGAAAAATCTAATCTTCTTAAAGGTATATTGTTTTGCAAAGAAGTTAAAGATTTTTTTAAAACATTTACTTCAAATAATGATTCTTTATCTTTTGTTGTTTCTGCTTTTTTTTGTATCTTTTCTATTCTACTTTCAATTATTTCTAAATCCGCTAATATTAATTCTATGTTTATTATTTCTATATCTCTTATTGGATCTACTGATCCTTCTACATGAATAATATCTTCATCATCAAAACATCTAACAACTTCAACTACAGCATCAACCTCTCTGATATGTGATAAAAACTTATTTCCGAGTCCCTCTCCAGTTGAAGCTCCTTTAACTAATCCTGCAATATCAGTAAATTCAAAAGTTGTTGGTATAGTTCTTTCTGGTAAATACATATTTTCTAAAAATTCTAGTCTAGAATCCGGAACTGTAACCACTCCAACATTTGGATCGATGGTAGCAAAAGGATAATTAGCTGCTAAAATATTTTGCTTAGTTATTGCGTTAAATAAAGTGCTTTTTCCTACATTAGGCATTCCTATTATACCTGCTTTTAAACTCATTTTATCTCTCCTTATAATATATTTTTTAATTCACTAATTTTATTAATTCTATTCTTTACTTTATATTTGTTTTCTTTATCTAATAAATAAGATTTTATTCCTAAACTTGAAGGTTTTTTATAATCATGAATATAATTATCTCCAACAAAAGCGCATTCTTCTACTGAATAATTTTTAATAGCTTTAAAATAACTACTATCAAGAGGTTTATATGAATCAGTATCATATCCATAAAATTCTATAAAATATTTCCCAATACCAATGTTATCTAGTCTTTCTTTTTGTACAGTAGTATAAAAATTAGATAGTATCACCAATTCATATTTCAAAGATAAATATTTTATTGTTTCTTTTAATTCTTTGTCAATATTTTTTGGATAACATTTAGAAAAATAAAAAAGAATACGATCACTTAAACCATTTGGTAAATCGATATTCATTCTTTTAGATATAATATCAATTAGTTCTTTTATATTAAATTTAATTACATTTTTTTCGTATTTATTATAAATACTACAAATTTTATCATATTGTTGTTTACTTAATATAATATTAAAATCTTTAAATGCTTTAGATATAGAATCCCAGTATTCTTCTTTAAAATCTATTAAAGTATCATCAACATCAAATATAATTCTCTTAATCATTATATTACCGCGTAAGATCCTATTCCAATTGGTAAACCAATAATGTAGAAAATTATTAATAATGTTAAGAGTATTACACCAGTTGCAATTGCATATGGAAACATACACCTTAACGTAGAGAATAAACTTATAGGTTTTTCATTTTGATTATATTTTTGAATATATGCTAAATAAATTACAAAGTATGCCAATAATGGAGTTAAACAAGTAGCAAATGATTCTGCAAATCTAAAAATAACTAACCCAAATTCCGGCGTAATACTAGCATTCATCAAAACTTTTGATGTTACTCCAGCATATATAGTCCATTTTGTAATTGAAGATGTTAAGAATAATGATGAAATAAAGAACATTATAAACAGCATTATAATTAATGGTATTCCAGAAAAATTACTAGTAAAAATAATATTAGAAAAAGCACTTGTTAATACTACTCCAATATTTGTTTGTTTAAAAACACTTATGAACAGTGATGCAAAAAATATTAATACCAATGTTCTTCCTGTACCATCAAGAGAATGTCCTAAATAATTACAAACATCAGCATTATTTTTAATTGTTTTTGCACCTAATCCATAGAATAATCCTAAAATTACAAATAAAACCGTAATGATAAATACAAACCCAGAACTAAAGAACGATTCATAACTAAAAAGCTTATCTATAAAATGAACTTGAGTATAATCCAATAAATTACCACCCAATGGAAGTCCAGGTATTATATTATATATAAAGAAAAGTATATATAATAATCCTGCTCCTATAGCAATTATTAAACCTTTTAATTCTTTCCTATGTATAATTACTTCTTCTTCATTATTATATTTTCCAAATTTTGGAGCCACTATTGATTCAGTAATTTTGGTCAGCACAAAAGCTAAAATTAAAATAGCTATAAGCATTATAAAGAAGATACCCCATCTGCTAACTGAATATACTTCATCAACAATGTGAGAACTATTAATAGTTATACTTAATAACTCGCTATCAATAGAAGTTAAAAATACACTCAACCCTGTTCCACAAGTTAATCCTGCAAAAGCAGCAATTATTCCAACCATAGGATTTCTTTTTCCGTAATAAAATAATAATGCACTTAATGGAATTAGTACACAATATCCCACATCTCCTAGTAAACTCATTCCTAACCCTAATAATATAATAATTAATGTAATCGTATTTTTTTTACTATATTTTGTTAATAATGTAAATGCAGTTTTTAAAAAACCACTTTTCTCCATTATTCCTATTCCAATTAAAATAATAATTAATGTACTCAATGGAGTGAATGACACAAAATTAGATACAGTGTTACTAAAAATATATTTTAATCCACTTAAACTAAATAATGAAGTAACGCCTACAATAGTAGTTTTGTATTCATTTGTTCCTGAATCAACTACTTTATAAGAAGATTCAAATCCTATCCAAGATAAAATACCACTAATAAAAATTGTAATTGCAATCATTATTAAAAAGGTCATAATAGGATGCAGCGTCATTCTCTCTCTAATTTTTTTAACTTTATCATTCATCTTTATCACCCAATACTTTTTTTAATTTTTTTTCAAAAATCAATCTATCAAGCATTATTTCTCTTCCACAATTTATACACTTTATTTTAATATCAACACCGACTCTGGTAATACTCCATTTGTTTGTTCCACACGGATGTTGTTTTTTCATTACAACAATATCTCCTAAATCGTACTTTTTATCCAAAGTAATCACCTAATCTTTTTCTATATCTATATTTAATATTTCTAATATTCTTTCTAAATCTTTATCTGAATCAAATGGAATAGTAATTTTATCCTTAGAAATTATTACTTTTGTTCCAATTTTTTCTCTCATAACATTCTGATAATAATTATTAAATCCATTTTCATTTTTTACTCTATTTACTGGATTTGTCTTTTGAGCTTTATCTCCGCTAGTTAAATATTCTAAATCTCTTACGCTTAAGTTATCTTTTAATACTTTAGATGCTAATTCAATAATAACATCTTCATCTGATAATTTACTAAGCACTCTAGCATGTCCCATAGATAATAATTTAGAATCTATCATATCTATTACTGTTTGAGGTAATCTTAATAATCCTAACATATTAGTTATATAACTTCTGCTTTTTCCAAATTTTAATGCTAATTGTTCTTGAGTATAATTATTATTTTTTTGAATTTTCTCTAACGCAATAGCCTCTTCGATTGGAGTTAAATTTTCCCTTTGAATATTTTCTATTAAAGCTATTTCCATCATTTCTTGATCAGTAAAATCTTTAATTATTGCAGGAATCGTAGTTTTTCCTGCTAATAATGATGCCTTAGTTCTTCTTTCACCAGCAACAATTTCATAACCTTTAATACTTTTTTTAACTATAATAGGTTGTATTACTCCATGCTCACCGATTGATAAGGATAATTCCTTTAATGATTCATCATCAAAATTTTTTCTTGGTTGATACGGATTTGACCTAATTTCACTTATAGGTATTTCAATAATATCACTATTATTAGTTTCATCAACAATCTTTTGTTCTAGTTGTTCAAGATCTAATCTTTCATTAGAAAATAATTGTTCTAACCCTTTTCCTAATGCTCTTTTTTTATTGTCCATTTCTTTCAATCACTTCCTTTGCTAAATTTGAATAAGCTTTTGTAGCTTTACTTTTTGGTTCATATTCTACTATTGGTTTACCATGTGATGGTGCTTCCGCTAATTTTATAAGTCTTGGAATAATAGTTTCATATACTTTATCCCTAAAATACTTCCTTACTTCTTCAACTACTTCTAAACCCATATTTGTTCTAACATCTAACATAGTCATTAAAACACCTTCAATTTTTAAATTTGGATTCAATTTCGATTGTATCATTATTACAGAATTTAATAATTGAGTGATTCCCTCTAAAGCAAAAAATTCACATTGAACTGGAATAATTAGCGAATCACTAGCTACTAATGCATTTGTAGTAAGAATACCTAAAGCAGGAGGGCAATCTATAATAATATAATCATAATTATCTTTAATTGGTTGAATTACTTCTTTTAACTGTTCATTTTGATGAAATCCATTATTTTCATAAAATTTTTTAATAAATTCTATATCTAATCCAGCTAAATTGATTGTAGCTGGGATAATAGATAAATTCTCATACTTAGTTTTAACAATAGCCTTATCTATACTTGAATTTCCTGTTAAAACATCATATATATCTGAGTTTATATCTAAATTATTTAATCCTAAACCTATAGAAGTGTTTCCTTGAGGATCTAAATCTATTAATAATGTCTTCTTGCCTTCTTTTCCTAAACAAGCCGATAAATTAATACTAGTAGTAGTTTTTCCAACTCCACCTTTTTGATTTACTAAAGAAATTATTTTGCCCATATTTACCACCTTATTCATTAATGTTGTTTCATTTTATATTTTATCATATAAGAAGTTTTTTGTCTTTAAAAAACTAACTTAATAATTAAGTTAGTTATATATATTTTTCTACTATTTTTTTAATATCTTCTAATAAATCACTTTTTTTAATATAGTCTTTAAATCCATCTTTTAAATAATATTCTTTAATATCTAATTTATCATCATTTAACATTAT
Organism: uncultured Muribaculaceae bacterium; assembly: GCA_964398265.1. GTDB lineage: Bacteria > Bacillota_I > Bacilli_A > RF39 > UBA660 > CAYNLX01. Next base: position 5,392 of record CAYNLX010000019.1, read on the forward strand.
TATTACTGGAATATTAAATTTTTCTGCTTTTTGTAACTTTTGTAATACAGGCAAAGCATTTGTTTCATTTAATTCATCATCTATTATTATTAAATCAAATTTTTCTTTATTATCAATTCTATCAATGCATTCTTTTCCAAACATAGTTGATATAACATCGCAAGACATTTCTTGTAATAATACTTTAATTTTATCTATTTCTTTTATATTATCATCTACTAATAATACTTTTCTTTTTTTTGTTATACCAATGTTTAAATCATTTATTTGATTTTCTTCAACTAATTGATCTATTGTAACAATCATTTCTGTTTTATTATCTTCACTATTTATATTTAACGAGCCATTTAAAGCTTTTAACAAAATTAATACACCTTTTAAACCTATATCATTTTCATCAAATCTTTCATAATTATCTTCGCTTAAATCAAATGACATACTTAAATACTTGTTAATTTCTGATATTGACATGCCTTTTCCTGTATCAGTTATTTTAATAAATAATCTACATACTTTATATCTAACTAATCCTTTTACTTGTATATCAATAAAACCTTCATCAGTATATTTAATAGAATTTTTTACTAATGCATTTACGATCTGTTTTATTTTAAAATAATCTCCATATAAATTTTCTGGTAATCCACTATCTATATTTAAAGACATTTTTACACCATTTTTAGCATCATTTTGATTTTTAATTAATATTGAATTAAATACTGAGTAAAGATTATAATTGTTATCTAACATTTTTATTTTATTCATATCAATAGAATCAACATTTAAAACTTTATTTACAATATAATTTATATTTTTTATATCATTCTCTATAGTATTCATTAATACTAATTTTTCATCATTATTAGATTCTTTTAATTTTAAAAAATTTATTTGAAGATTTTTAATTGGATTTCTTAATGATTGAGATATATTAAATAATAACTCAGTTTGCTCTTTAATAGAATTTGATACTATTTCTTTGTTATTTAATAATTCATTTACTATTTTTACATCAGGATTTTCTATTGTAAAATACATTAACGATGTAATGAAAGATAATATAGAATTTATTACTATAATTCCAGGATTAATACTTCTTAAAAAATAAGCCACTACTATTAATAATACTAATACAAATAATGGATAATATTTTTTTGTTATTACTTTTTTAATATTTCTAAATAAACAGAAAAACGAAATAAATATGGTAGTAACTCCAATATAGATAATAGCATCTGCTCCAGGGCCATAAGAATAAACGTATCCATCTTGATTATAAAAATATAATGGTATTTTTATTAAGATTATGCATATAAGTAAAAATAATATTAATAGTAGACTAATAATTAACTTCTTTTTTGTTTTTATTAGTTTTTCAAAATTGTTTCTATTACTATATGTAATATACACTATATATATTAAAAATAAAAATAGCCATGAAAACATATAAATAATAAACATTTTATTAACAATTATATTTATTAAAGAATATGCACTTGATATATCTTTATTATACACAAAAAAGCAACATACTAATTCTAATATTAATCCAAAAACACTTATACTTAATAATACTTCATAAAGGGAGTTTTCAAAATTACTTAGTCTTTGCTTTTTGAAATATACTATTGATATTAACAATTCAAATAATAAACATACTGAAATTACTGCTATACCTATATACACATTTAGTCCTCCCTACTATAAAAAAATTATAACACTTCTATATTATTAAAAAAAGAAAAACTTATTGTTCTTCTTTTAACTTTTTATAATCTATTTTACCAATTGATGTAGTGGGTAATTTATCTTTTATTATTATTTCAGTTGGCTGTAAGTATTCTGCTAATTTATCTTTACATATTTCTTTTATTTCTTTTATTATTTGATCATTATTGTTTCCTTTAATGTTTTTTAATTCTATAAATGCTTTTGGTAACTCTCCTTGACTAAATGACAAATCTTTTATTCCTACGACTTTGCATAAATTAACTGATGGATGGCTTAATATGGCATTTTCTATTAATATAGGATAAACTTTAAATCCATCATGTCTTATTATCATTTCTTTAATTCTTCCAACAATAAACACTCTTCCATCCTCGTCAATATATCCTAAATCTCCAGTATGTACCCAATTTAATCCATCATCATGTTTTTTAATTACTTTATCTGTTTCTTTTTTATTATTATAATAGCCTATCATAGTATTAGGGCCAGTTACACAGATTTCTCCGACTTCATTTAATGGTAATTCTTTACTGTTTTTATCAAATGTTCCCATATTAGTATGAGTAAATGGAATCCCTACACTTCCAATTAAATTATATTCAGTTTTTCCTGTTACGCATACAGCTGCCATAGCTTCAGATAAACCATAACCTTTTGTAACATGATAATTGCAATCATGTTGTTCCAAAAATTCATTTATTTTATTTTCTAAGGATTCTTCTAATTTATCTCCTCCAACAATTACAGAATATAGAAAATCTAATTTCATTTTTGATAAACCTTTGCTTTTTATTACTGAATCATAGTGAGTTGGAACTCCAGTAACGTGATTTGGTTTATACTTTATTAGTAGTTTATCAAATTTTTTTGAATCAAATTTAGGAATAAGAATAACTTCCATACCACATATTAATGGTAAATGAACTCCATTTCCTACACCATATGCTATAAAAGGTGGCATGATATCCAACCATTTATGTTGTCTTTGAAAATCTAAACCTGATAATGAGCATTGATAAGCTCCACAATTTATATTATCGTTAGATAAAGAAACTCCCTTTGATAATCCTGTTGTTCCTCCAGTATATACTATAGCTACGCATCTATTCGGAACATATTTTATAGGTTTAACTTCGTCTAAAGTTAAATATTTTATTCTTTCTTTTCCAGTATTATAGAAAGAATTCCATAATATAATATCTTTCATTTCTTTTTTATTAATCATTTTTTTATTAGTTAAATTATAAGCTATTTTAATTTTATTTGGTAATGACTCTGAAGCTGAAACTACTATTATATCTGTTAAAGAAGTGTTTTCTCTAACTTTCTTTATTTTTTTATAAGCTGCATCTATAACTACTAATAATTTAGAATTAACTGAATTAATATATTCTTCCATTTCTTCAGGACTTTTTCTTGGATCAATCATATTAGAAATAGCCCCTATTTTACTTAAAGCATAAAAAATATAAAAAGTTTCTGGTATTGTAGGCATTGAAACAGTTATAATGTCTCCTTCTTTAACACCTTTATTTCTAAATGATTCTGCAATAATATCTATATTTCTAAAAAATTCATCATAAGAAATCTTTTTACCATAATATGATAAAGCTGTTCTGTATGAATACTTACTATTTCTTTCATATAAATATTCATAAATACTACAAGCTGGTAACTCTGATTCTACCAAAGACTTACTATAATACTTTAACCATGGCTTCTCTTTTGAAGCTAATTTTGTTTTCATAAAACCCCCGCTTTCATAAAACTATAATATATTAACATAACTTATTATTTTTTGCAATTAAAAAAGTACTAGTCCTCTAGTACTTTCTCTAATTCTTCTTTTGTCATTTTAGTATAACCTTTAATGCCTTTACTTTTTGCAACCACTTTCAATTCATCAAGCGTTAATTCTTCTTTAAAATCAATTTTTCCAGAAGCAACTATATAATCAATTTGTTCTTTAGTTAATGTTTCATATTTTATTAAAGCTTCACTTATTAATTCAACAAGTTTTTTATTATTCTTTAATATTTTTGTAGCTTCGTCATAACATTCATCTATTATTTTTCTTATTTCTTTATCTATTTCTAATGCAACTTGATCAGAGAAATTCTTGCTACTTGCATAATCTCTTCCTAAGAATACGCTTTCACTATGAGTTTCTAATTGCATTGGTCCTAGGTTACTCATTCCATATTCTGTAACCATTGCCCTTGCAGTTCTTGTTGCTTTTTTAAAATCATCACTCGCTCCAGTAGTAATTTCACCAAAGTATAATTCCTCACTAACTCTTCCAGCTAATAATCCAGTGATACTAGATTTTAATTCATTCTCTGTCATTATTGATATTTTTTCTTCTTTTGGTAACATCATTGTATACCCGCCAGCCATTCCTCTTGGAATGATAGTAATTTTATGAACTTCGTTTGCATCAGGTAGTTTTATTCCAACTACTGCATGACCAGCTTCGTGAAAGGCTACTAGTTTTTTTTCTTTATCAGTAATTTTTCTACTAGTTTTAGCTGGGCCTAAAATTACTCTGTCAGTAGCTTCATCTATTTCATCCATTGTAATTTCATTTTTATTTCTTCTTACGGCAAGTAAAGCTGCTTCATTTAATAAATTTTCTAAATCCGCTCCGCTAAATCCTGGAGTTCTTCCTGCAATATGTTCTAAATTAACTCTAGAATTAAACACTTTGTTTTTTCCATGTACCTCTAATATTGCTTGTCTCTCTTTAGAATCAGGTAAACTCACAGTAACTTGTCTATCAAAACGTCCTGGTCTTAATAATGCTGGATCTAAAACATCAGGTCTATTTGTTGCAGCAATAATTATAATTCCTTCATTTGCTCCAAAACCATCCATCTCAGTTAATAATTGATTTAAAGTTTGTTCTCTTTCGTCATGTCCTCCGCCTAAACCAGTTCCTCTTTGTCTTCCAACTGCATCTATTTCATCAATAAATATTAAACATGGAGCTGTTTGTTTTGCTTGTTTAAACATATCCCTTACACGAGAAGCACCAACACCTACAAAAAGTTCAACAAAGTCAGAACCACTTATAAAATAGAATGGTACATTAGCTTCACCTGCTACAGCTTTTGCAAGTAATGTTTTACCAGTTCCTGGAGGCCCTACTAATAATACACCCTTTGGAATTCTAGCACCTAGCTTTTGAAATTTTTTTGGATTCTTTAAAAAGTCAATTAATTCTGCTACTTCTTCTTTTTCTTCTTTTAACCCAGCAACGTCAGAAAATTTAATCTTTCCGCCATCTTCACTTAGTTTTGCTTTACTTCTTCCAAAATCCATAGATTTGTTTCCATTACCAGATAGTTTTGTAAATAAATAAATTGTTACTCCTGCTAATAAAGCAAGAGGTAAAATATTTATTAATAATGATACAACAGAATTGTTTTCTGGATTAGTCTTCGTTGTTACTTCAAATCCTTTGTTATCAGCATATGTTAATAATCTTTCTAGAGCGGCTTCTGAATAAGGAACATAAACTTTAAAACTTTCATTTTCTTTATAATCTTTCAAAGTTCCTTCAACTAAATATATTCCTGCGCCATCCTTTGGAGTTATACTAATCTTTTTTACTTCTCCCTTACTTAATGATGTATTAAATTCATCATAAGTTAATGTATTAACTTTCTTTCCACCAATATTTAAGAATAATACTGCTATTAAAACAACTACTCCTAATAATACATATGGAGTTGTACTTTTTTTTATATCTTTTTGTTTCATTTTTTACACTTCCTTTTATTCGTACTTAATAAGTATATCATATTTTTCTTTAATGTCTTTATCAAATTTTGATTTTTTTAATCCAGGTATCCATAAAACGTTCCCTAAACTATCTACTAATATTGGCCAATCATTTCTATCTTTCATAGATATTTTGCTATCAATAAAAACATCTTTTACTTTTTTTGAACCATTAAGTTTTTTTATTTCTATTTTATCTCCGTCTTGTCTATTTCTTATATATAATGGTAATTCAACTTCATCCAATAATAATCTAGTACAATAATTACTTGTATCATCAGAATTTTCTATAATTTTTATTTCCATACCATTATTTAGAATTATTTCATTTTGTAATTCTATATTAAAATTATTTATTTCGTTTTTTTCTGTACAAAATAATAATTTATCATATTCTTTTTTTACAATAATATTATGAGGCATATTAATAATTATATTCTTCTTTTTACTGTTTATTATTTTATTAATTAAATTTACATGATTGTCATTAATGACAAATAAATCATCACTATATATTCTATATAATATGTTCTCTATAATTTTATTTTTAATAAAGGGATTGCATTTATTAAATTCAGTTATATTCAATTCATTATTATTAAATATATATTTAATTTTATCAATGACATATTCATTAATAAAATTATTACATTCAATTAATTTATTACTAAATTCTATAAATTTTTTATGAACATTCTTATCTTCTTTTTTTAAAAATGGTAATACATTCATTCTAAATCTATTTCTTGTATAAACATCTTTTTCATTTGAATGATCTATAACATATGGTATTTCATTTTCTTTATCAAAATCTTCAATCTCTTTTTTTGTATAATCAATAAGTGGTCTTAATAATATATATTTTTGTTTTTTTATTATACTTTCAAAGCCACAATATCCCTTTAATGAACTTCCTCTTACTATCCTCATTAATATTGTTTCCATTAAATCATCTGCATGATGAGCAGTCATTAAATAATTTGCTTTATATCTAGAAACAATAGTTTCAAAAAAATCATATCTAATTTTTCTTGCTTGATTATGAAAATTATCATCAGAATATTTTTCTATTTTCATACTTTCAAAAATAATATCGTTTTCTTTACAATAATTTTGTATAAAACTTGATTCTTCATCACTAACACTTCTTACGTTATGATTAACATGAGCAGCAATTATAGTTAAATTAAGTTTGTTTTTTAAAGAATTAACTAAATATAATAGACACATAGAATCTGGACCACCAGATTCTCCTATAACAACAATATCATTGTTTTTTAGATTCTCTAATAATTTCTTTTTTGCTAAATCCATACTTTGACCTCTTTATGAAGATATTTTATCAAAAATAACTAAGAATGCAACATTTCTTTTATAATTCCTTTAAATCAGATATTAAAAAATCTTCTATATCTCCATCTAATACTTTTTCTGCTTGATTAGTTTCATAATTTGTTCTATGATCTTTTACTAATGTGTATGGTTCTAGAACATAACTTCTTATTTGACTACCAAATTCAATATTTTTATTATTTCCTTTAACAGATTCTAATTCTTTTTCTTTTTTTTCTTCTTCTAGTTGTAATAATTTATTTTTTAACATCTCCATAGCACGTTCTTTATTTTTTAATTGGCTTCTTTCAGTTTGACAAGCCACAACTGTTTTAGTAGGTAAATGAGTTATTCTTACTGCAGAATCTGAAGTATTTACGCTTTGTCCTCCTGCACCACTACTATGAAAAACATCTATTTTTAAATCTGAATCATTTATTAAAATATTACTAGTATCTTTAAACTCTGGAACAACCATTATAGAAGCAAAAGAAGTATGCCTTCTTTTATTAGAATCA
>CAYNLX010000020.1:0-11596 GCA_964398265.1 uncultured Muribaculaceae bacterium
TATAATATACTCATACCACATCATTTTTTTAGCACTTCTTCTTTATATTTTTTTGATAAAAGATATATTTTTTCTCCATTTTGGATTGTGAAATATCCATTTGACCAATTATATTTAGTTACTTTATCAACATTTAATATGCAAGCTCTGTGACATATTCTAAATCTTGAATCTAAAGATTGCATCATTGAAGAAATACTTTTATTTATTTCATATTTTGCAGTATTGGTTACTATGACTAGTTTTCTTGCTTCAGTATCTCTAAATATATAATTTATTTCTTTTAAATATAAATGTAAATCTACATAACGAGAATGATATTTAAACATTTTATTATCATGTTTTTTAGATAATATTAGTCTTAAGTCTTTTTCTAATCTTTCTTCAAATTCATGAAACTTTTCTATAAAATCAAAAACTGCGTATACAGATCTATAAGCTTTCTCAAACATTTTATCATGACTAGTGCAAAATATTATTTCGCTATCCCAGTCTTCTTCTCTAATTAGTTGAGCAATTTGAATTCCTGAAACAGAGTCCGGTAATTCTATGTCTAATATATATATTTTCTTTTCTGGAATTTCTTTAATAGCTTTTTTTAATTCTTTACTAAATGAAGAATAAAAACGTATTTTAATATCTTCTTCCAAATTAAAAGTTATTTTATTTATAATTTGTTTTTCTTTTTCTTGAAAAATCTTTTCATCTTCAACTACAATAAAATTAATCAATAGACTCACTCTTTCTTACGTTTACTTATAGCAAGTATATCATAATTTTATTGTTTTTGATATTATAATTCTTTTATTAAATAATTAATACTATTCTCTATTATATATGTATTTGTTTTATTTAGTTTAAGATTCCCGATTACATAAAAATTATTATTTTTAAGGTGCTTTAGATAATTATTGGGTAATATAAATTCTTTTATTAGTTTTTTATTTTTATATTTATATATTTCTGAGAATTTAGAAAACTTATTAATTACTGTTACATTATTTGGAGATAAAGAGTCTGTTATAATTTCTGATACTTTTTTTATTCTAATTTTTCTAAAGCCCATTTTTTCTAACATTTCTGTTATTAATAAAAAGTCTATTTTTTTATTATTTAAACCACATAAAACAATAATACTATTTGTATTAATTTTATATTTATTTAGAATATTTTCTAATTTTTCTATAAAGATATCAAAATCTATTATTCTTCCACAATAAATATATTTTTTGTTACTAAAAAGACAATTGTTTTCTTCAATTATCTTATCTTTATATTTTATTTGAATTCTATCATCACTAAAATAAACTTTTAAATCCATTTTTTCTCCTATAAATATTTGTTTCTAGTACTTTCCCCACCCTTTATATGTCTAGTCTCTGTATGCTGTTTAATAATTTTATCAGTTTTTTCTTTTAATTCTTTATTTACTTCATTTAATTTTTCTTTTAAATCTTTATGAACTGTACTTTTGCTTACCCCAGAAATTTTAGCTATTTCTCTAATAGTTTTATCATTTTGTATTAATTCTTGTGCTTCCATTACAATTCTTTTTTTTATATAATCTTCCATAATACCCCTTATTAATTATATTATGGTTAATTTTAATTATTCATTTAAAAAGGCTTATTGATATAAGTCTTCAATTTTCATTTCATAAAATTTTTCTGGATCAATAAATTCTCCATTATAATTTACTTCGAATAACAAGTTGTTATCTTTTGATGTATCTAATTTGTTAATACTGCTTAATCCAATAATATCTCCTTGTTTTATTGCATCACCAACATTAATTTTTAAATCATTAATACTATAATACATTGTAGAAAGATTATCATTATGTTCTATAATTACTACTACTCCCAACATGTTGTCTTCTTTAATATATTTCACAGTCCCGTCCAATACAGATAATATATCAAATGCTTCTTCTGAACTATATAAAGTTCCTGAATTCTGCATGTAAGTATTTTCAAAATAAATTAATCCTTGTTTTTGTTTGGCTTCATCATAATCTTTACTATAAAATGTTTTATTAATTGTAACTTTTTCACTGTTAAATGGTTTTATTATACTTGTGTTGCTTGTGGTTTTTGTAACAGGTAAAGTACTATCAATTAATGCATTTATTACATAATATTTATCCATTTGCGTGGTAAATACACTTTTTATTGTCCTTCCAATTAATATTACACTTAATACTATTGCACTTATGGATACAATATATACTGTCGGTATTACAAAGCTCCTTAATCTTCTTCTAGTCACTATATTTTCACCTTCCTAATATAATTGTGACCAAAATTAAAATATTTATACTATATTTTTTTTATAAAAGTATCCTGGTAATAATATTTTAATATATCTTCGTATCCTTTATTTTGATTTGCTAAATAATTTGCTCCATACTGACTCATGCCAACTCCATGCCCGTATCCTTTAGTAGTAATTTCTATAGAATCTTTAATAGCTATTTCAAAATCAGTTGATCTTAATGACAATAATTTTCTTATCTCTATTCCAGTAAAACTTTTTTTATTTATGTTTATTTTTTCTATATGATTTGTATCATTTCTTATAATATTTTCTATTGTTATAACATTACACGAAATATTTAATTTATTACAAAATTCTTGCTTTTCTATTTCTGTTGTCACTTCGTAATTCTTATTATCTTTATCCCACAAAGAATCAACACTTTTTAAATAAGGCTTTGTTTCATTAAAAACTGTTGTAGAATTTTCTGTGTATCCGTTAGTCATAGAAAAATAGTATGCACTTATTGGCTTATCATTATAACTAATTATTAAATTTTTTGTTAAATTAACACAGTTTTTTATTCTATTATAATATTCTTCAAAATTATTCTCCCATTTTTGTTTCATTTCTTTTTTCGTAATATAACTCTGATCATTCTTATTACTTTTAAAAATATATTCTGGATCATAATAAATTTTATTATATGCATATGTTCTAGATGCTATGCTTTGTGATTTTAATGCTTCATTATGAAAAAGAGCAGGCATTTCTGCTGCTACTACTCCTAAAACGTATTCTTCTAATTCAATTTTTTTTACTACAGAATCTATAGATAAATTAATATATATTATATTATCTGTTTTTTCTTCTTTTTTTACTTTTATTAATGTAAATGGTATTAATATAATTATTAAAACAATCAAGATTTTATTTTTCATAGTGTTTTCCCCTTAGATTATTTTACTACACTCCAAAAAATCTGTTATAAAGTTGGTTAATAAATAACCAATTATAAATCCCATAATTACCACTAAAATTCTTGCTTCCCATATTTTTTTTGATTTTAATATATTATCAAACTTAATACTTCCTAATGAAAACATAGATAATAAAATACAAAATACATATAGTAAAGCTTTATAATTCATTATATTCGCCTTTCTCATATTTTATTATTTTATTTATTCTTCTAATATGTCTTTCTTCAAAAGGTTTTTTTCCATTATAAAAGCCAAGAATCATATCTTTTAATAGTTCTCTAGGAGTATCCTCTCTCAATATAATTACATTTACTCCGTTTTCTTGTGTACAATTTGTTGCTTCATATACATTAGATACTCTAGTTGCATATATTCCATCCACTTTATTAGCAGCTATACACATTCCATTCCCACTTCCACATATTAATATACCTTTTCCGTTAGTTTCTAATACTTTTTTACAAAGTTTAAAAGCATAATCTGGATAATCGTCAGTTGATTCATTAACTGTACTTAAATCTAGTATTTCTGGAAGTTCTTTTAAAATTTTTTGCTTTAATTCTTTTCCTCTATGATCAGAAGCAATAAATAAATTATTCATAATATCTCTCCTTAATTATTTATATTATAACAAAAAAACTGCAATTAAGCAGCATCTTTATTCATTCCATATTTACGATTAAATTTTTCTACAGCACCTGTCTTTTTAGTTCTTCCAGTTTTACCAGTATAAAAAGGATGACATTCGCTACATACTTCAACTTTTATATTGTCCATAGTAGATTTAGTTTTAAAACTAGCTCCACATGCACATGTTACAGTTGAATCTTTAATCTCAGGATGTATTCCAGCTTTCATTTTATTCTCCTTCCGCCATAATTAACTTATTAATTATAGTAATTTCTTTGTCTAATGTATTATATCATATACTTTATCAGAATCAATACTTTTTTAAGTAATTTTTTTTATTTGTGAAGCAATGTATTTATGAGATTTATTATTTAATTTTCCTTTATTCAAATATTCTCTATTTGAAGATAATATATTATTTATTTTAATATAATTTATATTATTTTGTTTTGCTATTTCTAAAAAATTAAAATCTATATTATTAACTTTTTTATAATACTTATTAATACCATTTGGATTATATATACCAATTAATATTATTTTTTTATCATTTAAGCTTTTTACTTCCTTAATTAATAAATCTAAATTATTTAATACATCATTATTTTTATCGTTTAGCAACAAATCATTTTGTCCTATGTTTATAATAATAATGTCTGCGCTTGATATATATTCTTTAATTCTTTTATTTTTTATAATAATATTCTTTTCTATTTTTGTTAATAAATCTATAATTCTTAAATCTTTTTCATAATATTCAATTACTTTATTGTCCGTTTTCAAATAATCTATATAAGAATTATATGTCATATTGTTATCTATTCCAAATGAAAAAATTATTTCTTCTTTATGTCTACATATTTTATATATAATCATTGTAAAAATGATAGAACCAATTAAAATAAATAATAACTTCTTTTTCATTTGTTCCTCCATAAAAAAAATAGTATTTACTACTATTTTATTTTATAAATTTTATTTTAGCACCTACGCTGGTTAATTTACCAATAATATCTTCATACCCTCTCAATACATGTTCGATATCTGAAATTGTTGTTGTTCCAGTAGCAGAAAGTGCTGCCAACAACATACATGCTCCTGCTCTTAAATCAGTTGCTATTACAGATTTTCCTTTTAGTTTTGAAGAACCTTTGATAGTTATTTTATTACCATTTTTATTTATTTTTATATTTGCTCCCATTGTATTTAGGTATTTAACATTTTTAAATCTGTTTTCATATATTGTTTCCTCAATTGTAGAAGTACCATTACATAAAGTTAGAAGTGCAGTTAAAGGTTGTTGCAAATCAGTAGGGAATCCAGGATATCCTAAAGTTTTTATATTAATTGGTTTGTAATTTTCTACCTTATTAATTGTAACACTTGTTTCATTAATCTTTAATTTGACTCCCATTTCCTTTAATTTCATTATTAATGTTTCTAAATGTTCTGGAATTATATTGTTTATTACTAAATCTTTACCAATTAATGCTCCTGCTATTATATACGTTCCTGCTTCGATTCTATCTGGAATTACCTCTCCAAACGATCCAGTTAATTCTTCTACTCCGTTTATTATTATAGTACTCGTTCCTGCTCCTTTTATTTTTGCTCCCATACTATTTAAAAAGGTTACTAAATTTACTATTTCTGGTTCTTTTGCAGCGTTTTCAATAATTGTTTTACCCTTTGCTTTAACAGCTACCAATAATGTATTTACAGTTGCTCCTACACTAGGCATATCTAAATAAACATTTGACCCAATTAATTCTTGTGCATCTATTATATATTTATTGTTCTTTTCGGTAATAGTTGCTCCTAAAGCTTTATATGCTTTTAAAGTTTGATCTATTGGTCTAGCCCCTATAGAGCAACCACCAGGAAAATACATTTCTACATGTTTAAATCTGCCTAATAATGCAGACATAAAATAATATGAGGCTCTTAACTTACTAGATTTACTCTCTGAAATACATTTATTTACTAAATTTTTAGTATCTATAACAACAGTGTCTTGATTATATTCAATTGTACCACCTAGATATCTTATTATATCAATAATAGCATCTATATCAGTAATATCTGGAACATTAAAAATCTTGCTTTTTCCCAAGCATAATAATGTTGCTGGTAATAATGCAACCGCAGAATTTTTTGCTCCACTTATATTTATAGTACCTGAAAGAATATTATTTCCCTCTATTTGAATTTTATCCATTTTATCAACCTACCGCTTATAATTGCTAATTTAAATATATACTTTAAATTTTTTCTTGTCAATTAATCTTATTAATTATTTACATAAATATACTATAACTAAAAAGATTAAAAAGAAAATAGATAACAATATTGAAGCTTTGCCCAAATATTTTTTTGCTATTTTTCCCATATTTAATCCAATAATAGTAAAAGAAAAACTTACTATTGAAAAAATTAAAGGTGCAATAAAATTATTATTAGTAATGCTGTTTAAACCTATTCCTATAGTAAAACTATCAATACTAACTGAGAAACAAAAAAATATTATAGATAGAAATGAAAAATTTATTTCTTTTTCGTTATTTTCAAATAATTCTTTAAACATTAATATTATTATAATTATTAAACAAATGATTATTAGATAACTGCTATTAATATTTAATACTGATAAAATAAATTTTCCAAAAAATATTCCAAACATTGGCATAATATAATGGAATATCCCTACAAATAAAGAAGTAGTTAGCATAGTTTTTTTTGATATATTCATTGTACCTATACTTATAGATAAAGAAAAGGCATCCATGCTTAATGCTATTGCAATTATAATTATAGTAATATATTCTGACATATATCCCCCATATTTAATACTATTAATAAGATGAACTATATATTAAAAAAATTGATTATTTTTTTAAAGAATAAATCATACTCTACTTCTTCAGAAGATTCTTCAGCCTCAATTAAGCATAAAGGAGGAAATAATATACACCACCAATTATTCCCTTTGCCCTCACCTAAAGACACTACTAATGATTTATATTCTCCTTCTTCATACGTTTTTCCGTTATAGGTTTTTTGTGGAAAATAGTTATATCCATAATTAATATTATATCCTAATGAATAATTTTCTTTTTTTAAAGTTTTATCTATATTTTTTTCTAAATCATTTAAATTATTTACTATTTTTTTCTCTACTTCAGCATAGGAATCATCTTTATTAATTAAATATGATATGTCTTTTTGAATTGTATTTTTAACCTTTTCTTTTATTTCTTGATCATAAGTGCTATTACTATTTGCAATTACTCTTAATCGTATAGCTTCTTCGTTATTTTTACTATTAAATATTAATACCACTATAAATATTAAAATTATTATTATTATTTTTTTCATAAAAAAATTACCTTTCTATATAATTATTGGGTAATTTTTATTATTTTTATTCACAATTATTTAATATAAAAATATATCTGTTTTTTTTGTTAAAGTCTTTCTCAACAATTATTTTACTGTTTGGATAGTATTTTAACACTAATTCTTTTATAGAATTAGATTGTTTTTCTCCTATTTCAAAAGCAATAACACTTTTATCATTAAGATATTCTTTAGAATGCTTTAATATTTGTTCATAATAGTATAAGCCTTCGTTTCCAGCAAATAAAGCTAAATGAGGCTCATTATTATACACTAGTGGCATAATATCTTCATCTCGTGAGATATATGGCGGATTTGATATTATTAAATCATTTTTTCCATTTTGAATATTTGTCATATCACTTTTTTTAAAATGAACAATTGTGTTATTCATTCTTGCATTTCTTTTTGCAACTTTAAGGGCCTTAGAAGATATATCTATTGCAAATATATTTGATGTAGGTAATTCTTTTTTTAGTGATATTGCAATACAACCACTTCCTGTTCCTAAATCAATTATATTTATATCATTTTTTAAATGTGTATTTACTAATTTTATAGTTTTTTCTACTAAAAATTCTGTTTCAAATCTTGGAATTAATACATTTTTATTAACTTTTATTTTATTTCCAAAAAAATTAGTACTTCCAACTATGTATTGAACAGGTAACCCCTTGTGCAATTTCTTTTTATTATTCTTAAACTTATTTTTTTTTCCATATTTTTTTAAATACTCTATATCATCCATTATTCACCACTTAATTTTCTTTTTAAGTCTTCATTTATCAACGCTTCAATTATACTATCTAAATATCCATTCATTACTTTATCTAGTTCCATTACTGAAAAATTTATTCTATGATCTGTTACTCTGTTTTGAGGATAATTATAAGTTCTTATTTTTTCTGATCTATCACCGGTACCTATTTTAGATTTTCTTTCTGCTCCTACTTCTGCTTCTTGTTTTCTTTGTATTTCATCAAATATTTTAGTTTTTAATAAATTCATTGCTCTTTCTCTGTTTTTTAATTGGCTTCTTTCTGTTTGGCAAGCTACAACAACTCCTGTAGGAATGTGAGTTAATCTAACAGCAGAATCTGAGGTATTTACACTTTGTCCACCAGCTCCACTACTATGAAAAACATCCATTTTTATATCAGATTCTTTTATCTCTATATCTATATTATCAACTTCTGGCATTACTAAAACTGTAGCAGTTGATGTATGAACTCTTCCTTGAGTTTCTGTTTCAGGAACTCTTTGAACTCTATGTGAACCACTTTCATATTTAAAGAAAGAATATACATTTTCTCCTTTAATTGTAAATTCTATTTGAGAAAATCCTCCACTAGATCCTTCAATTCCATTTACTACTTCAATTTTCCATCCTCTTTTTTCTGAATATCTAGAATACATTTTAAATAAGTCTCCAGCAAATATATTTGCTTCGTCTCCCCCTGCAGCTCCTCTTATTTCCATAATAATATCTTTTCCATCATTTGGATCTTTAGGTATTAAAAGGACTTCCAATTTAGATTCTAAAATAGTCTTTTCTTGATTTAATCTAGATAATTCTTCTTCAGCAAATTCTGCCATTTCTGCGTCGTGAATCAATTCATTTGCATCGTCAATGTCTTTTATTGTTTTCTTATATTTAGAATATTCTATAACTATTTCTTCTAAATCTTTTTGTTCTTTCATCAATATCTTTGTTTTATTAAAATCACTAATGACTTCTGGGTTACTTAACTCACTTGTCAATTCATTATATTTATTCTCAATGGTATTTAATCTTTCTATCATTTATATTCTCCTTTATGTATATTTTATCAAATAATAAAGAAAACGGCTATATTATACCGTCTGTTTCATCTTCATCTATAATAACTAGATCTTTTAAATCATCATCACTATCATCGTCTGTTTCATCAGCTTCATAAAATAAATCGTCTTCAGTTGATTCCTCTTCGTCGGATATATCAGCTTCATCGTCAGGTTCTACTACTATTTCTTCTTCGTCTTCATCAACCACTATTTTTTTTACACTATGATTATCTCTTAAATCCCAATAGCCTTTTTCTAATAATACAAATCTTTTATCAGTTGATAATAATTCAAAAAAATCTGCTATTTTATCTTCATATTCTTTTTCTGGTAAATCCAATAATTTACATATTTTAGAAAACAAAAGATTAATTTTTATTTTCTTTCCTGATTCCTTTAGTACCATATAAGCAATATCATCATATGACATAGCTTCCAATTCTACTTTTGACAATTCTTTTAATTTCATATTTTTCCTCCTACATTTTTTCTGGTGGATTAACACCAATTAAATTTAATGAATTATACAATACTATTTTTATTGCTTTAATAAAATTAATATTCTCTAAGGTTTCTCTTTTATTATCTGTAATTATCCTATGTGTTGAATAATATTTATGAAAATCGCTTGCTAAATCATAAACGTAATTTGTAATAATATGAGGAGTTTCTTTATTTGAAGCTTCTTCAACAATATTTTCAAACATACTTAGTTTTTCTAAAATACTATATGCTTCTTTCGAATTAATAGTTTCATATTTTTCTATTATTTCTTCTATTGGATTTTCTTTTAAAATAGTGCAAATTCTTGCATAAGCATAAGAAACATAATATACAGGATTTTCATTAGACTTCTTTTTAGCTAAATCTATATTGAAATCCATTTGAGTATCCAAACTTCTAGCAGCAAAATAATATCTAGTTGCATTTAAACCTACTTCTTCAAGTAAATCTTTTAGTGCATATGCTTTTCCAGATCTTTTACTCATTTTTATTTCTTCACCATTTTGAAGTAATTTTACTAATTGAAGTAATTTTATTTCAATAATATTTGGATCAATTCCTACTGCTTGACATCCTGATTTTATTCCAGGAACATATCCATGATGATCTGCTCCTAAAACATTTATTAATTTATCATATCCTTTAGCATTATTCAACATATAATGAGCGATATCAGGTAATAAGTATGTATACTTACCATCAGATTTAATTATTACAAAATCTCTTGGAGCATTAAACAAAGTGGCTTTAAACCATGTCGCAGCTTCTTTTTTATAAATTAGATCTTTTTCTTTTAAAATGTTTAATACCTTTTCTATTGAACCAGTTTCATAAATATGTTTTTCACTTGTAAATTCATCATGAATAATGTCATAATCTTTTAAGTCTTTTTTTATTCCTTCAATTAATTTTTCTATACCATAAGATTTAAAAAATTCTAAATCACTATTAATTAATGTATCTTTATATGTATCTGATAATATTTTTCCAATTTCTATTATATCTTTTCCAAAATAACCATCTTCTGGCATATCTTTTTCTATACCTAACGCTTGTAAATATCTACATTGTAAAGATTTTCCTAAATTATTAACTTGATTTCCTAAATCATTTACATAGTATTCTTTATTAACTTCATAACCACAGAAACTCATAATTCTTGATAAATTATCTCCGTAAGCTCCACCTCTAGCATTTCCTAAATGCATTATTCCAGTAGGATTTGCACTTACAAATTCTATATTAATTTTTTTACCTTTTCCAATATTAGATCTTCCATAATTTTCTTTTTTATTTATAATCTCATTTATTATATTTACTTTTTCATTATCTTTAATAAAAAAATTAATAAATCCAGGTTTCTTAACTTCTATTCTATCTATCTCTTCTAAAAAAAACTTAGATTGAATATCATTTGCTATATCTAGAGGAGATTTTTTTATTTCAGAAGCCAATTTCATTGCTACGTTAGTTGAATAATCTCCATTTTCCTTTGAAGACGGAATGCTAATTTCTACATTTTCTAAAATATTTTCAAAAGATTTTATAATATTTATTATTTCTTCTTTTATTTTATTTTTCATTTAATTTCTCCCTACTTATTTCTAAAGTTTTAATTTCTCCTTCTATAGAATATTTTAATAATAATTTATCATCATCTTTTTTAAAATCTTCTAATACAACAGGTAAATCAATATAATCATTAATAATCTTTAAAAATAATTTAGAACTAATTATACCATTATCATATTTTATTTCAATAATATTATCATCATTTTCTTTAATAAATATGAATTTTTTTGAAAAGCTAAATGTAATTAATTCATTATTTGTTGTTATTTTATACATTTTTGATTTAATATTATTTATAAAACTAGTATTAAATAATAATTCATCATTTTCCTTAAGAGTTATTCTAAATTTATATTTCATATTTAGCACCTCTTTTTTACTTCAAACATTATAGCATAACTATATTATATTTGCACTCATATTTTTACATT
>CAYNLX010000021.1:0-11325 GCA_964398265.1 uncultured Muribaculaceae bacterium
GGAGATCTATCTGAACTTATAATAATTTGTTTATCTGAAGAATGAAGACTATTAAATGTATGAAAAAATTCTTGTTGAGTTTTGCCTGCCCCTCCTAAAAATTGAATATCATCAATAATTAGTACATCAATATCTCTATATTTTTCTTTAAAATGTTCAATATAATCAATATTATTATCTTCATTTTTGTTACTTATACCTACAAAGTCGTGTATAAAGTCATCACTTGTAATATATAAAACAGTTTTATTAGAATTTTCTATAATATAATTTCCAATAGCATGCATTAAATGAGTTTTACCTAATCCACTTTTTCCATATATAAATAAAGGATTATATATAATACCAGGAGATTCTGCCACAGCTCTTGCAGCATTATGAGCAAATTTATTTGAATCTCCAACTATAAAATTTTCAAAAGTATATTTTTTGTTTAAATTTGAATTAATGTTTTTATTAGTGTTTATAGGTTCAATAATTTCTATATCAGGTTTAAGTTTTACATTATATTCTTCTTCAGTAATAAAACTAATTTCATATATTGTGTTTGTAAGTGTATTAAGTGTAGTTTCTATGATTTCGTAATAATTTTTTTGTAGCATTATTTTTTGGCAATTCATAGATACTTTAACAGTGGCTTTTTGATTATCTAGTTCAATTAAAAAAGTATCATTAAACCAAGTTTTAAATGAAATAGGATTTAATTGTTTACTTATAATTTCTAGAACATTATTCCATAAAATATTATAGTCCATACCTTTACCCCACATACTACTTTCATTAAAATAATTTTAAAACACTTTTCCACAAAATAAAAGTGTAAAAAAAATAAAAACTTATTATCCACAAGTTATTAACAATGTTATTAACAAGTTAAGACTTATAATAACAAATAAAAACAAAGTTATCAACAATATCCACAAATTTTTAATTAACAATATTAAAAAGTTATAAACATAATATAAAAACTTTGTTGATAACTATATAATATCAAAAAAAAAAGTAAAAATAATTACTTAAGGATTATCTTACTTTAATGTTTTTATAAATTACTTATATTTTCTATGGTAAAATTTCTAATTAAATTATCTGACATAGTTACTGTTACAGAATCTGGTGATTCAACAATGATACCATTTTTTATATATTGGTAAGTATTATCAGTATAATCTATTTTCATTATATTATCACTAATGAAATAAAATGAATAATATTTTTCATTATTTATATTAGAATAATAATCAATTAATATAGTACTTTTTTTACTTTCTATGTTATATTCTAAAGGAATAACTCCATATCCTGCCATCCATCCAGTATAATAAATTTTAGTATTATCTTAATTTATGTACCAATAGATAAAATCATTTGTATATATAATTTGTTTGTATTCATTAAAATCTTTCGCATTCATATTAATAGATAATAGTCCTCTTGATTCTTTATAATCTAAAAAGCTAAAAAATAAAGTATCATTTCTAATTAAAGCCTTTTCAATAATAAGATTTGGCATACAAATTTCTGTCTCATCTGAACATTCAATTTTAGGTAGTTTTAACCACTTATTATCTGATATTTCATTATTAGAAAAATCTATATAATTAATACTAATCCCATTTGAATAGTATATCTTATTATTATATACTCCAATATAATTATCTTCTTCATTAAAATTAAAAACTACTTTATAGTTGTTTCCATATTTTTTAATATTATATTTTAAATGAAGGTTTATCATTTAATAATTTATAATCATCAAAATTGATAATAGTTTCATTTGAATTATTATTTTGTTTTTTCTTCAATAAAAATTTATTATAAATAAAATATCCTCCTATTATTAACCCAAAAATAACAATAATCATAATCAAAATATATAATATAGTTGATTTATTTTTTCTTTTCATTTCTAATACCACCTCTACAATAATAATATCAATTTTAATAGATATTCATAGATTTTTCTTGACACTAAGAAATCTTTATAATATAATGAAAAGGCTATTAAAGGAGGACCTTTTTATGAAAAGAACATTTCAACCAAATAATCGAAAAAAGAATAAAAAGCTTGGTTTTTTTGCTAGAAAAGCAACAAAAATATTAAGTTCAAGAAGATCAAAAGGAAGAAAAAAATTAACAAAATAAACCACAATATGTGGTTTTTATTGTATTAAAGGAGAAAAAATGAAGAAAAAAGAGGTAGTAAAATCAAATACTGAGTTTAATAATATTATAAATATTAATAATAAAATATCTAATACTTTCTTTATTATATATATAAATGATTCAAACTATGATTATCCAAAGTTTGGTATAGCAGTCGGAAAAAAAGTTGGAGATGCTGTAGAAAGAAATCATATAAAAAGACAAATTAGAAGAATATGCGATAATAATAAGTTTTTATTTAAAAATAGTAGAAATTATATTATAATAGTAAAGAAACAAGCAAAAGAATTATGTTTTGAAAAAAAAGAAAAAGAAATTATAGATTTGCTTAAGAAGGAGAAAAAATGAAGAAAAAAATAAGTATTTTAATAGTAGTATTGATAATTATTTTATCAACAGGATGTACAAATTATATTAGCGATGGTAAAAAAAGAGTTGTCAATGAAGTAACAGGACAAAGTTTAACGTCAAATATATTATGTAAACCAAAAACAACAGATTTGGTAGAATTATATGAAAAATATGATAATAAATTAACAGTAAAATTAGAAAAGTTACCATCATGCGAAACATTTAAGATGAAAGATTTAAAATATCAAAGTTTATGGGAATCTGTTTTTGTTAAACCATTAGCATTTATAATTTTAAAAGTTGGAGATTGGGTTAATAATTATGGATTATCCGTTATGATAATAGGATTATTAATTAGATTATTATTAATGCCATTATCTAGAAATATGATAAAACAATCAGAAAACATGAAAAAAGCCCAGCCAGAGATTAATAAAATAGAAAAGAAATATAAAGATAAAACAGATAGTGAATCAATGATGGCGAAAAGTCAAGAAACCATGATGATTTATAAAAAGTATAATATTAATCCTATAACAGGATGCTTAACATCATTTATTCAATTACCATTATTTTTTGCTTTTTTGGAAGCCATTAACAGAGTACCAGCAATATTTGAAGAAACATTTTTACACTTACAATTAGGTACAACTCCTTTAAAAGGAATATCAAATGGAAATTATTATTATATTTTATTAATTGTTTTAATAATTGTAACAACTTATTTTTCTATGAAAGGTACAATGAATAATAGTAATAAAACCAAAGATGAAGCAAATCCAGGTATTCAAATGCAGTTTATGACAAAAATAATGGTAGTTATGATTTCTGTAGCATCATTAAGTTTACCTGCTGCCATAGCACTATATTGGATTTCTACTAATGCATTTGCATGTGTACAAAATTATATTGTAAAAAAAAGAGGATGAGATTATGAAGTATGAAGGAAAAACGCTTGAAGAAGCATTAGAAAAAGCAACAACAGAATTAAAAATAACATCAGATGATTTTATATATAAAAAAGAAGAAATAAAAGGCGGACTATTTAAATCTAGTTTAATACGAATAACCATTTATAAAAAAGAAGAAGTAATCGATTATGCAAAGGAATTTTTAAATAGTATTTTAGACAAAATGAATATGCAAGTATCTTATGAGACATCATGTAGAGAAGGTCAAATTAATATAAAAATGTTTTCATCAAATAATGCTTTATTAATTGGTAAAAATGGAAAAAATTTAGAGGCACTACAAACCCTTTTAAAACAAGCAATATATATTAAATTTTCTTCTTATGTTTATATTTTATTAGATGTAGAAAATTATAAAGATAAACAAGTTGCAATAACTGAAAGAATTGCAAAAAATATAGCAAGAGAAGTATTAAGAACAAAAATAGATGTAAAATTGGATAACATGAATTCTTATGAAAGAAGAATTGTACATAATGTACTAAGTAACTTTAAAAATATTTCTACAATTAGTGAAGGCGAAGAACCAAATAGACATATTATTGTAAAATATAATGGAGATTAAAAATCTCCTTTTTTAATGTATAACTTTGTGCTATAATATGCCAAAAAGGGAGTGAAATAATGGAAGATACTATTTGTGCAGTGGCTACATCATTAGGTGTTGGGGCTGTATCAATTATAAAAGTAAGTGGCACTGAAGCAATAAATATAGTTTCTAAAATATTTTCTAATAAAAGTTTAATAAATTCAAAATCACATATGATTCATTATGGTTTTATTATGGAAGATAATTTAAAAACAGATGAAGTTTTGGTATCTGTAATGTTATCACCCAAATCATACACAACAGAAAATGTTGTGGAAATTAATTGTCATGGAGGAGTTTCAAGTACTAACAAAGTTTTAGAATTACTCATAAATAATGGATGTAGGCTTGCAGAACCTGGTGAATTTACAAAAAGAGCCTTTTTAAATGGACGAATAGATTTAATTGAAGCGGAAGCAGTTGGAGATTTAATTAATGCAAAAACTGAGTCTGAAAGACAAATGTTTATGAATCAAATAGAAGGTAAAGTATCAAAAAGAATCTCTTCATTAAGAGAAGATTTATTAAATCTTATGTCAAATATTGAAGTTAATATAGATTATCCAGAATATGAAGATGCTGTATTAATTACAAACAATATGATTAAAGAAAAAATAAATAAAATAAAATTGCAAATACAAGAATTATTAGAAGATTCTAGAAATGGTAAAATAATTAAAAATGGAATAAATATGGTTATTCTTGGTAAACCAAATGTTGGGAAAAGTAGTATATTAAATCATTTATTAAACGAAAACAAAGCAATTGTTACATCATTAGCGGGTACAACAAGAGACATTGTTGAAGGCGATATTATATTAAATGGAATTAAATTACACGTTATAGATACTGCTGGGATAAGAAAAACAGATAATATTGTAGAACAAATTGGAGTAGAGAAAAGTTTAGATCAGATTAAAGATGCTGATTTGATAATATATGTTATTGATAGCCAAAATCAAATTGATGTAGAAGAATTAAAAATTATAGAACAATCAAAAGAAAAAGTGATATTATTTATTAATAAATCTGATTTAAACCCAAATAAATTAAATATTGTTTGTGAAGATTATAAAATAGTTTATGGTAACACAATATCTGAATCAGGATTGGATTTATTAAAAAATGAAATAATTAATAGATTTAATTTAGATAAAATAGAAACAAAAGATCTAACTTATTTAAGTAATGTTAGAGAAATCACAGAACTACAATCTTGTTTAAAAATAATAGATGATATAGAGCATGGAATTAAAAATAATATGCCTTCTGATATTATAGAAATTGATATTAAGAAATGCTGGGATGTATTAGGAAATATTATTGGTCAAACTTATCAAGATGAACTTTTAGATAATTTATTTAGTAAATTTTGCTTAGGAAAATAGGAAGAAGAAAATATATGAAATATGAAGTAATAGTAGTTGGAGGGGGACATGCTGGAGTAGAAGCAGCATATGCTTGTGCAAAAAAAGGCAATAAAACAATATTAATAACAATAAATAAAAATAATATTGCAGATATGCCATGTAATCCTTCAATAGGAGGAACAGCAAAAGGTATCGTTGTAAGAGAAATTGATGCTTTAGGGGGATTAATGGGCCAAATTGCAGATAAATCTCATTTTCAAATAAAGATGTTAAATAATAAAAAAGGTCCCGCTGTAAGGTCGCTAAGAGCACAAGCCGATAAAGTAAAATATCCAGAAGAAATGAAAAAAGAATTAAATTCTACTTCTAATTTAGATATTATAGAGGGAATAGTAAAAGAATTAATTATAAAAAACAATGAAGTAAAAGGCATTCTTTTAGAAGATAATAGAAAAATATTATCAGATGCTGTTATTTTAACTACGGGAACATATTTAAATAGCAAAGTTTTAATAGGAGATACTAATAAAATTGAAGGACCTCATGGCGAAAAGAATTCAATGTATTTGAGTGATAATTTAAAATATCATGGTTTTAAAATACAAAGGCTTAAAACGGGGACACCTCCTAGAATTAAATCATCTTCAATAGATTTCAGTAAAATGGAAGAAGAAAGTGGGGATAATCAATACTATACATTTAGTTTTGACAATAAGCCCTCATATATAAAAGAGAATCAAGAAAAATGTTATCTTTTATATACAAATTCAAAAACACATGAAATAATAAAACAAAATTTAGATAAATCAAGTATGTATGGAGGATATGTTGAGGGGATAGGCCCAAGGTATTGTCCTTCAATAGAGGATAAAATAGTAAGATTTAGCGATAAAGAAAGACATCAATTATTTTTAGAGCCGGAAAGTGTATTTTATGATGAATGGTATTTACAAGGCTTTTCTACTAGTATGCCTATAAATATACAAGAACAAATGGTTCATAGTTTAGTTGGTTTAGAAAATGCAGAAATAACTAAAAATGCTTATGCAATAGAATACGATGCAATAGACCCCTTACAATTAAAACCATCTTTAGAGACTAAAATGATAAGTAATTTGTTTATGGCTGGTCAAATTAATGGAACAAGTGGATATGAAGAGGCAGCGTGTCAAGGATTAATTGCTGGAATAAATGCATCACTTAAACTAGAAAAAAAGGATCCATTAATTTTAAAAAGAAATGAATCATATATAGGGGTTTTAATTGATGATTTAGTATCAAAAGGTACTAAGGAACCTTATAGATTATTAACTTCTCGAGCAGAATTTAGATTATTATTAAGGACAGATAATGCTGACTTAAGATTACGAGAATATGGTTATAAAGTAGGACTAATATCTGAAGAACAAATATTAAAATTGAATCATAAAAAGCAACAAATACAGGAATTAAAAAAACATTTAAAAAATACAGAGTTTGAAAATGATTTAAATACAAAAAAAATATTTACTAATAACAATATAGAAATACCTAAAAAGCCTTCAAATTATTTAGAGTTATTAAAAAATCCTAATATTAATTTTGAAATAATAAAGCAATTAATAGAAATACCATTTCCTAATGAAGTGTCAGAACAAGTGGAAATAGAAATTAAATATGAAGGATATATTAAGAAGGCAATGAAAGAAGCAGAAAAGCTTCTAAAACTAGAAAAAAAAGAAATACCCAAAGATATTGATTATAATAAAATAAAAAATTTAGCAAATGAAGCAAGACAAAAATTATTATTAATTAAACCAGAAACAATAGCTCAAGCTACTAGAATAAGTGGGGTAAATCCTTCAGATATTGCAATTCTAGCTGTATATTTAAAAAAAGAATATAATGGAGAAAAAGATGAAATTAACTGAATTTATTAATAATTTAAAAGAAAATAAAATAATATTAAATGAAAAACAATTAGAATTATTGAGTAAATATGCAGATTTTTTATTAGAATATAATAAGAAAATTAATTTAACAACAATAACAGAAATAGAAGATATATACTTAAAACATTTTTATGATAGTTTAACAATTAGTTTTTATAAAGATTTTAATAAAATAAGTTCACTAATGGATGTCGGATGTGGAGCAGGATTTCCTGGAATAGTACTAAAGATTATATATCCAAATATTAACCTTATTTTAGTAGAATCAAATGGAAAAAAAGCATTGTTTTTGACTGAATTAATTAAAAAATTGGAATTAAAAAACATCAATATTATTAATGATAGAGTAGAAAATTTACCAAAATCATATTTGAATAGTATAGATATTGTAACATGTAGAGCATTATCTAATATGAATATTATTTCAGAATTATGCATTCCTTTTGTTAAAGTAGGAGGATATTTTATTGCAATGAAAGGCAAAATAGAAGAAGAATTAGACAATGCCAAGTGTACTATAGAATATCTTGGAGCAAAAATAGAAAAAACAGAAATATTATATTTGCCAAAAGAAAAAAGTGAACGTAATATTATTATAATTAATAAAATAAAAAAAACTAAAAATGAATTTCCAAGAGAATATTCTAAAATAATTAAAAAACCATTGAAAAAACCCTTATAATATTATAAAATAAAATAAGAATAGTAAAAGGGGCTGTTTTATGAGTGATATTAAGATGGAATCACAAATACATCAAATATTTTTAGATGATATTATTCCAAATAGATTTCAACCCAGATTAAATTTTGATGAGAAAGCTATGGAAGAATTAGCATCTTCAATTAAAGAGCATGGAGTTATTCAACCCCTAGTTTTAAGAAGGCTTGCTGATAATAAATATGAAATTATAGCGGGTGAGAGAAGATATAAAGCTTCAAAAATGGCAGGACTACAAAGTGTTCCAGCGGTAATAGCAGATATTGATGATAATAAAAGTGCAGAAGTTGCACTAGTTGAAAACGTTCAAAGAAAAGATTTAACCCCTATCGAAGAAGCTAAAAGCTATAAAGCTTTATTGGATAAAGGATATTTAACGCAAGAACAATTGGCAAAAAAAATTGGAATATCTCAACCATCTATAGCAAATAAATTAAGATTATTGAATTTAACTGATGAAGTTCAAAATGCTTTATTAAAAGAACAAATATCTGAAAGACACGCAAGAAGTTTACTATTAATTGAGGATAAAGATATTCAAGTTAAATTGTTAAATAGAATATTAAATGAAAGATTAACTGTAAAACAGCTTGATGAAATAATTTCTGCAGATTATAAGGAATCAACAGAACAAGATGAAGTTCCAGTAGTTAATTTAGTTCCAGATATTGAAGAAATTAAAAACAATAGTATAGATATAGCCGATGTTATTCCTAGTGAATCACTTAATCCAACACTTACTGAATTTATTAATTCTCCTAGTATTCCGGAAGAAATTCAACCTGTTAAAGAAGAACCTTCAAATCAAAATAAGTTTTTTAACTTCTTAGAGTCAGAAAGTGCTAATATGAATGCTGATTCTGAAAATATTCCAGAAAAGCCAAAAGAAACTTTTTCTTCTGTAGAGATAGTAAATCCAAATACTCCATCTAGAATTAATCCTATAGTAGAACAACAAAAAAATGTAGAACCAGAATCTAATATAGAAATTATAGAGTCTGAGCCAAACCCATTTTTAACAACAAATAATCCATTACCAAAAGAGGATATACTTGATCCAGTATCGCTTATTGATTCAATTGATGAAACAAAAGAAGAGATAACAGAAAAGCCAAAAAATATTTCTGATGCAATTGGAGTAGTAAGAGAAGCTAAATCAATAATTGAAGATATGGGATTTGTTCTTGATATTGAAGAAGCAGATTTAGATAATCAATATCAATTTACAATTAGAATAAACAAGGATTAAAAGTTAGAAAAAATCTAACTTTTTTATTTGACTATTGGTTCAGACCCCTTTACAAAATAATATAGTTTTGTTTGATTTTGATTTGATTCTTTTTCCCCGCTTATTGCATTAAGAGGAAGTCCAACAACATTATCTGGTAATTCATACCACGTTTCCTTTGTATCTGACAAAGTATTTTCCATAGTTTCTGCCCATATATTTTTAGTAATAGAAGAGTATTTATTAGCAATAAAAGAATTATCATCATTTCCTGTCCAAACAAGCATTAGTAAGTCTGGATTATATCCTACAACAACATAATCAGTATTTGTAGAACCACTTTTAATTGCATATTTTCTGGATAATTTAGATGCTAAAGATAAAAAAGTTGGTTTAGAATAATCTATAAAATTAGAATCATAAGTTGTGGTAAGTAAATCATTTAATATATATACAATATTTTCATTTAGTATTAATTTATTTATATTCTTTTTTTCATATAACGTGTTACCTTTTGAATCTTCAATTTTTCTAATAAATGATAGTTCTCTTTCATATCCTCCACTTGCTAATGAAGTATATACTTGAGCAAAATCTACTAAATTAATTTCGCTAGTTCCTAAAGCAAGCGAAGGGTTAGCTGTTATAGAACCTTTCAAGCCCATTTTTTTAGCTGTTTTTACTAACATATCTTCTCCTAAAAATAAATGTGTTTTAACTGCATAGATATTATCTGAATAAGCTATAGCAGCACCCATAGTAATGTTTTTATTACCATATTTATCTCCATAATTAGATGGTGAGTATAATTGATTGTTAGAAAAAACAAACGTTGAAGGAGCACTTAAAAAAGTTGATACTCCGGTCATTCCATTTTCTAATGCAGAGTAATATAATATTGGCTTCATAGTTGAGCCTACTTGTCTATAAGATTTAGTAGCTCTGTTATAAGTACTTTCTTGATAATTTTTTCCTCCAGTTAAAGCAATAATTCCTCCAGTTTTAGGATCAACCATTATAGAGGCTATTTGTGTTTTATCAGCCTGCATATTATTAGAAATAGCGGTTTCTAAATTACTTTGAGCTTCTAAATCTAAATTAGTATATATTTTTAATCCACCAGATTTTAAAAATGATTTAGGAATACTATCAATATTTTTAAGCTCATTAATTACTGCTTCTTGATAATACATTAAAGTTTGCAAATTATTATTATCATTTTTACCATAAATGTCTAAATCAAAATTTAAATTATTAAATTCTTCTTTAGTAATAGCTTTATTTTTTAATAATAAATTAGATATTATTTCTGCTCTTTTTTTACATAAATCATAATTAGAAACTGGATTATAATTATTTGGACTTCTTGGTATTGCTGCTAGAAAAATTGATTCTTCTAAAGAAAGGTCTTTTGGTTTTTTATTAAAATAATATTTACTTGCATTTGATATTCCATAATTTCCTTGTCCGTAATTAATAGTATTTAAATAACCTTCAAGTATTTCTTCTTTATTATAATGCATTTCTAATTTAATCGTTAAAAAAGCTTCATCTATTTTTCTTTTCCATGTTTTTTCAAAATCTAGAAATAAGTTTTTTATATATTGTTGTGATATTGTTGAGGCACCTTCAACAATATCTTTTTTCTTAATATTATTAATCATAGCTTTACCAATTCTAAGATAATCAAATCCTTTATGAGTATAAAAGTTTTTATCTTCTGTATTAATAATTGCCATAATTAAATAATCAGAAATATCTTCTAATTTAACCCATTCATTAGTACTTGAACCAGAATATACTAATTCATCATTATTATCGTAAATATAAAATTGATTCATAGTTTTAATATCAATTTTTGGATTAAAATAAGCATATAAATAAAGAGAAGCTAAAAACATTATCCCTATTATTACGAAGAATATAAATATTTTAATAAATAAATTTAGTTTTTTCATAATACACCCACTATTAGTATTGAATAAAAATGTAAAAATATGA
>CAYNLX010000022.1:0-11277 GCA_964398265.1 uncultured Muribaculaceae bacterium
CTTTTAATATGTTTACACAAAAAAAGCAAAACATTTTATTTTACTTTACTTTTTTGACTATGTTTAGTTTTTAAATCTTTTATACTTGCACTTTCTTTTATTCTATTTGTTGAATAAAAATGATATCCATAATTATTAAAGTATTCTTGATTTTGTTTTTGTATTTCATCATCAAAATCTAGTAATGATCCTTTATAATATTCTTTTTTTTCATTCATAATAATTCACCATTATTATTATGGTCAAATATTATTATAAAATACTATTCAATTCTTCTTTATTAGATATTTTAATTATTTCATGATTCTTTATTGCTTTATATAACAAATCTTCATAATTAATTAGTTTTTCATATTCTTCACATGTTTTTTTATTAGGGTTAATAACTGGATGCTCTGGAACAAATATTGTACAACAATCTTCAAATGGAATAATACTTGTTTCATAAGTATCTATATTTTTTGCAACACCTATTATTTCTAATTTATCAAAACAAGCTAATGGTCTTATAACTGGAATATTTACTACAGAATTTATACATGATATGCTTGTCAATGTTTGACTTGCAACTTGTCCAATAGATTCTCCATTTATTAATGCATGACAATTATTATTATATGCAATAATTGCACTGATTCTATACATCATTCTTCTTAATATTGTTATTAAATAATCATTAGGAATATTCTTTAAAATAGATTCTTGTAATTCAGTTAATCTTATAATATGTAATTTAATATCATTATTATATAATGCTAATTTTCTAGATAATTCTATTACTTTATTTTTTGCTTGAACACTAGTATGAGGTGGACTATCAAAATAAATTGCTTCAAGTTTTATTCCTCTTTTCATAGCATAATAACCCGCTACAGGAGAATCTATTCCCCCGCTTAGCATT
The DNA here is from genome assembly GCA_964398265.1 of uncultured Muribaculaceae bacterium. Classification (GTDB taxonomy): domain Bacteria; phylum Bacillota_I; class Bacilli_A; order RF39; family UBA660; genus CAYNLX01. The sequence goes on from CAYNLX010000022.1 coordinate 902, forward strand.
AATAATCCTTTTCCTAAAGAACCAACTGGATAACCTCCTAAACCCTTAATACGTTCAAAATAAAAGTAAGCATCAGTATTTCTTATTTCTACATTAATAATTATATCTGGATTATGAACATCAACACCAATATTATCTATTTTGTTTAAAATAAAAGCTCCAACTTCTTTACTTATTTCCATACTATTTAAATCATATTTTTTATTACTTCTTTTTGTAACTACTTTAAAAGTATTAAAGCTTTTTTCTTTAAGAACACATAATATGGATTCTTTTACTTCATTAAATTCATTAGTATTTATTTTATATGCAATATTTACTTCATGAATTCCAAATACATTTTTAATAATAGATATTATATTATCATAATCATTTATATTATCAATAAACATTCTTCCTTTATCATAATTAATATCTACATTTTCTTCTTTTAATGAAAATTCTAAGTTTTCTTTTAATTTTTTTATAAACATATTAATATTATCTTTTTTTGTTGATAATTCTCCATATTTTATTATTATAATTTTTTTCATGTTTTACCTCATAAATTATTTAATCTATCATATATATCTTTAAAATATATAATAAATTTATTTACTTCATCAATTGTTGTTAAATAACTTAGACTAATTCTAATAGAAGTTTTTGCTCTTTGATCATCATTATATACTGCCATAATAGATGGACTTAATTCCATACTTGAACAAGCAGTATTTGTTCCTACAAAGACTTCTTTTTCTTCTAAAGCATGTATAAAAGTTTCAGATTTAATGTTCATTAAACTAATATTTAAAATATGTGGAATACTATAATTAGTAATATTAAATTTAATATTCAAGTCTTTTAAAGAATTACATATAGAATTATTTAAATTTTTAACATGATTTTCTTTTTTATCTATTTTATCTACTGCTAATCTAATAGCTTTAGAGAATGCCACAATTAGTGGTAAAGGAGGCGTTCCAGGATTTAAAATATTACTTTTTCCACTTCCAAAAATAATTGGTTTTATTTTAATTTTATCATCTTTATATAATAATCCTATCCCTTTTGGACCATAAATTTTATGAGAACTTATTGAAGCAATATCAACATCATGTAAATTACATGTGACTTTTCCTACACATTGTGTCATATCAGAATGAAAGACAGTATTAGGATTCTCTTTTTTTATTATTTGTCTTATTGTTTTTAATGGTTGCCTAATACCTAATTCACTATTTACTCCACATATACTTATTAATATTGTTTCTTTAGTTATCTTATTTTTTAAATCTTGGAAATCTATTAAACCATCTTTATCATTATTTATATAATCTATAATAAAACCCTCATTTTTTAATTCATTACATATTTCATATATCGAAGGATGTTCTAATTTAGAAATTAATATTCTATTTCCATTTCTTTTATAAGCTCTAGCTATACCAAATATAGCCATATTATTACTTTCTGTAGAACCGGAAGTATAGGTAAGTTCACTTGTCTTAATATCAAATATTTTACATATTTGTTTTGTAGCATTTTCCATTAATTCTTTTGATTTAACTCCGTAAGAATATATAGAATTAGCATTTGCAATATACTCTTTTGTAGCTATTACATATGAATCTAACACTTCACTATTTACTGGAGTTGTTGCAGAATAATCTAAATATATCATTTTACTTCACCAATAACATTATACTAAAAAAAGACCATAAGGTCTATTTTATTTCTCATATTCTTCTAATAATCTTTTATGAATATTTGGCTCAATTATACTTATTGCATTAATAGCCATCTCTAATGAACTTCTAAAATTTCCTTTAAAGAAATTACTTTCAGCTTTTATAAGACCTAAATCAATTTCTTTATTACTATATCTGTATCTATTTCCATATACAATAGCCATCTCTGCCATCCATGCAGACTTAGTTAACTCTGCAGAAGTATTATATAATTTTAATACTAAATCTCTTGCAGTATCCACTCTAATATTTAATGTTGCAATAGATTTAACCTCTTTATCTAATTCTTTAGAAACTTCACCAATAGCCTCTACTGCTTCAGATAATTCAATAAAATATTTTTTTGGTATTATTGGTAGTTTAAAACTATTAATCTTATATTTAGCTTCTTTTAATACTTTAGTTATTTCATCTAATTGTTCTCTAGCTCTAAGTTCATCTTCTTTTAAACTTCCAAATGTTCTGACAGATAATTCTAATTTATCCTTAGTTTTTGTAAGTCTTACATTTAATAATTCCATTTCTTTAGCAAGTTTAGAATATGCAAATGTTTTATTTCTATGAGAACTAACTAATAAATCATAATCATGTTTCATTAGATCTAATTCTGAATCTATTTCTCCAATTATATTTACATCTTCATCTGTTAAATCATAACTATATTTAATATTTTCTATTTTTGATATTAAATCCTTTGTTACAGAAACTAACTTTGGTATTTTAAGAGCTATAGATCTACTATATTCTTCATAACTTTTTTTACCAAGTCTTTCTTTATCAAAATCATTATATAAAGAATCATAATAATCTAACATTGTTTTTAATTCAAATATAGAATCTTCTAAATTAAGAACATTTAATCTATCAAATATATCTGCTATTTTCTTTTCAGTTTCTTTAATATTATAATCTAAATTCATAAAATCTAATTGATATCCATCCAAAACCATCTTTTTATGAATCTTTTTTATATCCGCTATTTTAAGAGGAATTATATTTTTACCTAATAAAATAATACTAGGAGCTTCTTCTATAACAATATTTAAATTTCCAATTAAATCATCTATTGCTTTCACTATTTTACTTATTTCAGTATATCTATTATTATCCATAGCATTTTCAAAAGCTCTAAATAATTTATCAACTGTTTCAAATTGTAATTCAACAGGAGTTTTAATTAATTCAAATTCATTTTCTTTTTTAGTATATTTATTTAATATCTCTCTATAATTTGTTTTTAATTTAGTAATAATTTCTCGATTCTTTTCTTCTGATAATGTAATCTCTTTAATCTCATTTAATAATACACCTGCTTTTACTTTAACAATATAAATATCCAATTCAGCAGCAATTATTTTATTATCTAAATCTTTATAATCTCTTAATTCAAATAAATTATCTATTTCTATTAGACTATCTGTAATTCTAGGTACTTCCTCATTTTTAATATATTTAAATCTTTCTTGCCAATCCTTTAACATAAGTTTTAATTCATCATTATTAACTAAAGATTCTACTTTATTTAATTCTGATAATATTGAACCAGATATAATCAAATTTTTATTTATTTCTAATTCTTCTAATTTATTTAAGTATTTCTTTTTATATTTTTTATTCATAATAAATAAAGTAACTATTATTATTATAATACCCACTATCGCATAAGTAATTGCAATTAATACTACAGTATTCATATTCATACAAAATTCTCCTATTATCTACAAATATTTTATCATAAAAAAATGGTAATGTTAATTAATAATTTTTAATTATCATACATTATAATAAATAAAGAGATTTTATTTGACTATAATGTAAAATAATGGTAAAATCTTATTTGCTAACTCATATGGCAGCATTAGATTTGTTTATTAATGTGTTTATTAAGAAATGGTTATTAGTATTTGGGACTGCCCTAAAGAAAATAGTAATATAAACTCCCTAATAAATAAACTAATAAACCCTTTGTTTTAGACATAATAAAGGAGGATAAATATGGCAAGATACACTGGACCAGTATACAAAAAAGCTCGTCGTGTAAATTTTTCTATTTTAGAAAATGGAAAAGAATTAGCTCGTAAACCTTTTGGACCTGGAGCTCATGGAAAAGATAGAAAAAGAAAACCAAGCGAATACGGTATTCAATTAAACGAAAAACAAAAAGTTAGATTTATGTATGGTTTAAATGAAAAACAATTTAGAAAACTTTTTGAAAAAGCTTCTAAAATGAAAGGTATTGCTGGAGAAAATTTCTTGAAGTTATTAGAAAGTCGTTTAGATAATGTTGTTTATCGTATCGGTTTTGCTAAAACTAGAAGAGGTGCTCGTCAAGTAGTTAATCATGGTCACATATTAGTAAATGGACATAAAACTAATATACCATCATTTTCTGTTAAACCTGGTGATGTAATTTCTATTAAAGAAAATTCTTTGGAGCATCCTGCAATTAATGATGCTTTAGTTAATACTTTAAATCGTCCAAGTTTTATTACTTACGATGAAGCAAAAAAACAAGGAACTTATGTAAGATATCCAGAACGTAATGAACTAAATGCAGATATTAATGAAGCATTAATTGTTGAATATTACAACAGATAAAAAAAAGATTTAATTATCTTTTTTTTTATGCTATAATATTTTAACTTGAAAGGGATAGAATATGAAAAAAAATAAGAATAAAGAATTATATAATACTGAGTTTTTAAGAATATATCCATATAATGAAAATGATGGGAGCACATCTTATAGAATTTGTTATTGGATTAAAAGAGATAAAGTAAATAAAAATTTATATGTTACAACATTAAATGCTATTTCATCAAATGAAATGTTAAAAAAAATATCTAATACTTCAGAAGGTATTACTAAATATATTCATGATCCAAATAGTAAATTCTATTTAGAAGGAACAAAAAATTTAAATGAAATGTTATTCTTTTTAGATTTGCCATATAAAAGTTCATATACTTACAAAGAATTAATCAATTTAGAAATTCAAATTAATGAATTATGCAAAAAGAATATTTGTTCATTAAAAAAAGTACTTAAAAAATAAGTACTTTATTTTATTATGTATGGATCTTCTCTCGTTCCAGAGCCTATTACATTAACACTACCCAAAATACTAATAGTTGGTTTAACACTATATTCACTATTAATGGTAGTCCCAACAAAATTACCATCTTTTTCGCTATATAAATATGCATAATCTACATTATCAATTGTAGCTTGAAGTGATCCTGTCCACCACAAATTATCTTTTGAAGTATATAGAAACGAATTGTTTTTTGATCCGGCAAACATTATTTCATCGGTAGTAACTAAACCAATTTTTTCATATTTAATATTTTCATTGCTGCAATTTAATGAAGGTGTATTATTTTTAATTCTTAATAAACTATTATATTCACTATCTACTTTTGAAGTATCAAAACAGTATGGAATATTCACAATAATATCATCATGTTTTAATAGATTAGTATTATACCATCTCTTTAAATAATTGTTTATTACTAATTCATTATCTAAAATAGCATTGCTAAAAATACTTTTATCTAATACGTCTTCTAATATTAGTTTTATACTTCCATCAGCGTTTATTCTTAATATTCTCCATAACATATTATCAATTTTTAAATAGTTATTATTTGTGTTTCCTCTAAAAATAATATTAGAATTGTTTATATATAATCCTGATTCTATTCTATCAAAATCAATCATTTCACACTTTTTATTAATACTATTATTATTTAATAAATTATATGTAACATTATTTTCCTTAGTTGGGAAAACATTATCGCAAATATTAAATGTCTTTTGAATAAAAGATATGTTACATGTAATGTCTTCATTTACATCATTAATTACAATCATTCGATTAGTTTCATCAAAATAATATTCGTTTGTGGTATTACATTCAAAAGTATCAACACTATAACCTAACTTTGAATCGTAGAATAATCTTGAAGTGTTATTTTCATCTATTATTCCATTTATAACTACATTTTGTTCTATATTAGGATCAGTTACATTAAGCGATATATTATGATTAGGATAAGTTTCAGTTATATTGCTTATATTATCTAAATTATTATAAAAATAACCTGCATCTATATTAAAACTTATTGAATAATCATTATTACTATTATTTTCTATAACTAAGTTAATATAATTAGTTCCATTTTTTGTAATAATATCATTTACATCATTAGTTGAAGTCATAGATTTATATATTTTAAGATTTTCACAGTTATTACAATAATAAGATAAACTATACTTTGTATCAATATTATTATTACTAATTAAATTTAAGCTTAAATAATTCACTGTGTTTTTAGATGAAATAATTGTATTATCAACTAATCCATCTCCACTAACTAAATACTTTAATTCTCCTACTTTAACATTTAAAGCATTATATTTTTCAGTTCTAAATTCAAATAAGGCAAATGAATAATATAATAAACAGCATAATACAAGTATTATTACTGTAAGTATTAAATATAAATGCTTATTATTATTTAGTTCATACTTTATCATAAATTACACACCTTACCATAATAATTATATCTTAATAAATATAAAAAATCCAGTAATTTCTACTGGATTTTTTGTTTTGGATTAACATATAAAATTGAATAATTTTCTAAGTCTATTAATTTTATATAATCATTTATTTTATTTAATTTTATTCCTTTATAAATCTCCTTATATGAAGGTATAATAGTTTTATAATTTAATATATCATCAAATATTTTTTCATTTACTGCCACTATATCTTCAAATAATCTTACTCTATCTGCTACATATCCTCTTTGCAATCTTTTTAAAGCATCATTATCAAATTTTAATTTTTTCATTTTATCAAAAATTATTTTTGATAATTCATTAGGATACATAGTTGTGGCAAATAATTTAAGTATTAAATAATCGCCCATATCATTAGCACTTGTAACAATCTCACTATTAATAATATTCTTCTCTTTTAGTTCCTCGTTTAGTTCACTTAGTACTCCGAAGTTTTCTGATAAAATTCTATTATATAATACAATAAACTTATCACAATTAATATCATTTTTGGGTAATCTACTTTTAGGTATTTTATAAGCTAAGTGAATCCTAGGAATATCTACATTTAATTCTATTGTTTCTTCTTTTTTAATTATTTTATATGGTTCTTTTGGAGTTAATAATTCATAATTAGAATATTCTCTAAATACCCTTTTATCCATATTCTCTTTAACTATAGCAATTATTTCTTCTGGTATAACATTACCAGTAACAACAATAAACATATTCTTTGGATGATAAAAAGCATCGTATACTACATTTATATCTTTAGCAGTAGTTCTTTTTACTTCTTCAATTGAACCTGCAATATTAACTCTATAATTAGATTTAGAAAATACATTTTCTGCTAATTTATAATAAGAATATGAATTAGGGCTATCATCATACATTTTAATTTCTTCACATATAATACCCTTTTCTTTGTTTACATTTTTCTCAATAAAATATGGGCTATATACATAATCTAATAAATTATCAATATTTTTTTTAATATTATTAGTTCCATAAACTTCATAAGAAGTATAGTCAAAAGAAGTTCCAGCATTAATATAAGATCCAAGTTTTGCAAATTTTTCATGTGCAGTAGTACCATCTGGCTCATTAAACATTTGATGTTCTAAAAAATGTGCAATTCCATCTGGTGATTTAATTATCTTATTATTAATTTTAAACTTAGTATGTATAGATCCATATCTAACACTTAAAGTAGTATAAAATTTAATAACATTTTTATTAGGAACTACATAGATTTCCAATCCACTTTTACATTTATCGTAATAAACTTTTTCATTCACATCATTTAATTCTATAATTCTCATTATTTATCCCCCTTTAAAAAATAAATTGTATTTAATTTAATTTTTTTAGAAAGATCAATTAATTCATTAATTTCTACACTTTTAATATCTTCAATTCTTTCTTCATAATCTTTTAAATTATCAAATATTTTAAATTGTAAATTACTTAATATGCCTCTTTTACTATCAACAGAAAGTTTTAATCGTTCAATTAAAGCGATTTTAGCATTAATAAATTCTTCTTCAGTAATAGCTCCATTTTCCATATCTTTAACACAACTTTTTACTTCTTTTACTGCTTCATTATATGAATTTTTATCTATTCCAGCATTTATAATTAATAATTCATCATATTTTTGATAATAACTTCCAGTATTGTAACATAATGATTTTTTTTCTCTTATATTTTGATATAATTTTGATTCTAAAGATCCCTCTCCCAAAATATAATTATATACTCTTATTACAGAATCTTTTTCTCTATCGGTTAAATTATCTAAATTATATATCATAACTAATTGTCCCTGAGAATAATCTTCTTCTTCAATAATAGTTTGAGGCTTTTTTCTTATACTATTATTAACATACATATTTAAATTATGTTTTTTTATTACATTCAATTTAAAAAGATTCTTTACTTTTTTTGTAATATCATTCATATCTAAATTCCCGACAATAAAAATATCACAATAATCATGTTCTAACATATTTAAATATTCTTCATATAGATTTTTTGGTGTTATTACTTCTAAATCTTCTAAAGTTCCATCAACATTAATCGATGAATTAGAATTTGAATCCATATTTAACAGTGCTTTATAAAATGCATAGCTCTTAGGTTTTTCTTTTAAAGATTCGATGTTTTCTTTAATAATACTTTTACATATATTAAATTCTCTTTCATTAAATCTACCATTATCAACATTTGGAAACAAAATAATTTCTTTTATTAAATCAATTAATTCAGATATTGTATTTTTTTCACAATATTTAGGATTAATAAAAGAAAAAGAAAACGTATTTAATAAAGTATTTCCAACTCGAGTTGATATTGCTTCTCCAAATGAATTATATAATTTTTCAAATTCTAAATTAATTAATCTTTTCTGATTATATTTTTTACATGATTCAAATAGTATCTCAGTTAGTAATGTTCTTTTACAAATCGTCATTTTATCTACATTGTTTCTAAATACAATTTCTATTTTACAAGTTTTAAATTTATCTGTATTCATTGTATAAATATTATATGAATGACATTTATATTCTTTGTATTCCATTTCACACCTCTTTAATTATTATACCAAAGTATTAATATTTTATTTATTTAAACAAAATTTATTATATTGCTTTACAAAAAAATCATCAGTCATACCTGAAATATAATCAAAAACTATTCTTTCTTCAGTATTAGTTTCGTTATACTCTTTGCTTAAATGTTTTAAATATGAATTTACAATTGGACTATCATCTTTATTTTTCACTTGATTTAATAGTACAATAAATAAATCATTAAACATTTTGGTTATTTTATTTATTTGACTTTTATTATTAGCTTTTAAATAAATATTATTTGAATTAAATTCTTTTAATTGTTCTACACATTTAAAAATCTCATCGCTCATTTTTATATAGGGTTTATTAAAACTATTTGAAATAATATCATTTACTATGGTATTTATAATTTCCTTATTTGAACTTCCTAAAGTATCTATAATATTCTTTGGTATATCTTCTTGAGTAATTAATTTTAATCTTTTAGCATCTTCCAAATCTCTTCCTAAATAACCAATTATATCGCATACTCTGACAACACAACCTTCTAAAGTCATAGGTCTTAAATTATTTATAATATTTGGATTAATATATGTTTCTTTATATTCATTTAAGAATTCTTCTTTTGATTTTTTTACAGGATGTAATTCATTAACACAAAATTCTCCATTATGACACAATATTGCATCTAGTGTCTGAATTGATATATTTACCCCTTTTCCATAATTTTCTACATACATTAAATTTCTAACACTTTGAACATTATGATTAAAATATCCTTCATTATTTTTAAGACTAATATCATTTAAAATACTTTCACCAAGATGTCCAAAAGGAACGTGTCCTAAATCATGGCCTAAAGAAGCTGCTTCGATTAAATCTTCATTTAATCCTAAAGCTCTTCCAATAGTTCTTGCTATTTTACTTACAAATTGAACATGAATCATTCTTTTTTGTAAATAATCATTTTCCATTAAACTAAACACTTGAGTTTTATCTAAATATCTAATAAAAGATAAAGAATATAATATTCTATCAATATCTCTATAAAAAATAGGCCTAATATCCTCATCTTCTTTTGTTAATCGATATCCATCTTTATTAGAACAAGCATATTTTGAACAGTTATTTTTATTCATTCTTTTTTTTATCAATTCTATTTTATTCATATTTTCTCCTTTTAATATTATAACATATCATATAAAAAGAATTTGTATTATTTAAAAATTAAACATTATCCATTCAGGCTTAAATATTAATAGAATTCCTATAATCAACATAATTATTCCCCCAATTAGATGAGAATATTTTGAATACTTATTTGATATTCCTTTTATTTTTAATGTTTTCATAGCAATAAAGAATACAATTAAATCATCTAATAAAAAGAATAATAAATAAATAAATATTAAAATATTTGAATGAATCCAACTCAAATTATTAACAGCTAGTATTTGTGTATATAATAATGGTAGTCCTGCTGAACAAGCTAGTTCTATAATAT
>CAYNLX010000023.1:0-10923 GCA_964398265.1 uncultured Muribaculaceae bacterium
TAACATATCAAGCAATGGAAGGTTTTATACATAATTTAAATACAATGCATTCTAGAGCTGGAGCTCAAGTTCCATTTAGTTCAATTAACTTTGGTACTGATACTTCTAGTGAAGGAAGAATGGTAATTAAAAACTTTTTATTAGCAACTGAAGCAGGTTTGGGTAGAGGAGAAACACCAATTTTTCCTATCTCAATATTTAAAGTAAAAGAAGGAGTAAATTATAATGAGAAAGATCCTAATTATGATTTATTTAAATTAGCATGCAAAGTTTCAGCTAAAAGATTGTTTCCAAATTTCTCATTTATTGATGCACCATTTAATTTAGCTAGTTATGTAAAAGGTGATTATAGAACTGAAGTTGGATATATGGGGTGCCGTACTAGAGTATTAGGTAATGTTTGTGATAAAACAAAAGTAATTACACCAGGAAGAGGAAATTTATCCTTTACTTCAATTAACTTAGTAAGAATTGGAATAAAACATGGTATAGTAGGGAAATCAAAAAAGCCTGATATAGATGGTTACTATAAAGAACTAGATGAAAAAATGGACATGGTTAAAGACCAATTATTAGAGAGATTTAAAATACAATGCAATAAACATGTTTATAATTTTCCTTTCTTAATGGGACAAGGCGTTTGGTTGGATTCAAATAAATTAAAACCTAATGATAAAGTTAAAAGAGTATTAAAACATGGTACATTGTCTATTGGTTTCATTGGATTAGCTGAGTCATTAAAAGCTTTAATTGGAGAACACCATGGAGAAAGCAAAAAAGCACAAGACTTGGGATTAGAAATTATTTCTCACATGAGAAAAAAATGTGATGAGTATTCTAGAGATTTAGAATTAAATTTTACATTATTAGCAACTCCAGCTGAGGGATTATCTGGAAGATTTACTAATATTGATAAATCAATATATGGAGTAATTCCTGGTGTTACAGATAGAGATTACTATACGAATTCTTTCCATGTTCCAGTTTATTATAATATAAGTATTGTAAATAAAATAAAAACTGAAGCTCCATATCATGCACTTACTAATGCAGGACATATAAGTTATATTGAATTAGATGGTGATCCATCTGATAATGTTGAAGCATTTGAAAAAGTTATTCGAATAATGAAAGAATCTAATATTGGATATGGAGCAGTAAATCATCCTGTTGATCGAGATCCAATATGTGGATTTACTGGAATAATTGGGGATGTTTGTCCAGGATGTGGAAGAACTGAATCAGACGGAGTTAAATTTGAAAGAATTAGAAGAATCACTGGATACTTAGTAGGTACTGTCGAAAGATTCAACAATGGCAAAAGAGCAGAAGAAAGAGATAGAGTAAAGCATACCTAATGGAAACAATTAAAGTAAGATTAGCAAATAAGATTCAAAAAGACAGTATTGTAGATGGAGAAGGATTAAGAGCCGTTATATGGTTCCAAGGATGTAAACATAATTGTATTGGATGTCATAATCCAGAGACTCACATAATGAGTGGTGGATTTGAAATAACCACTGAAGAAATGAAAAAAGAAATTGACAAATTCGTTATACAGGATGGAGTTACTTTTTCTGGAGGAGATCCATTTTATCAACTAGAAGGATTTTTAGATTTATGTGTATTTATAAAACAAAAAAAATTAAATATTTGGGCTTATACTGGATATACTTTCGAAGAGCTTATTGAATTATCAACAAATAATAAAATATATATTGATATTTTGAACAATATAGATGTTTTGGTGGATGGAAAATTTATTTTAGAAGAAAAAAGTTTAAATATGTTATTTAGGGGATCTAAAAATCAAAGAATTATTGATGTAAAAAAAAGTTTAAAGCAAAATAGAGTAGTTTTAATACAAAAATATAAAAAACAAAAAAAATAAAGAAGTGGAAATAAATATTAGTTTCCATTTTTTATTATATGTTATATAATAACTTGAAGAAAAGGTGAGTTTTATGAACAAAATAATAGATTTAAAAAATTTAAATTACTCATACAAAAGCTATCAAGTATTATTTGATATATCTATTACTGTTAATGAAGGCGAAATAGTGACGATTTTAGGAAGTCCTTCTGGTGGAAAAACTACAATAGTAAATTATATTAAATCTTTAAACAAAAAAAATATTACAATATATGATAAGGATAAAAAATATCTATATGAGCAAATAATAAAAAAAATATATTCTAATAAAAAGGAAGCAGAAGAAAAGATTAGTAAAATATATAAATATTTTAAATTAATAAATACTAAAAATGAAGAGTATATTAATATTATTGGTTCATTGTTAACTAATAAAGTCATTGTCTTTGACAATTCATTACTAGATCTAAATAAAGCAGAAAAGAATTTATTATATAATTATGCTAAAAAAAATAATTATACAATAATTAATGTTACAAACGATATAAATGATACTTTATTTGGAGATAAAATAATAGTGTTAGATAAAGGTAAAATAATTATGGAAGGAAAAACCTTATCTGTTTTGAATGAAGAAAGAATATTAAGAAGACTTGGATTTCATATTCCGTTTATTATCGATTTATCTAAGCAGTTATTGTATTATAATATGGTCAATAAACTATATACTTCTTATGAAGATTTAGCAGGTGATTTATGGGGATAGTAGGTATAATTCAAAATAACACAAGCATGGAAAAGACTATTGCATTTTCTAAATACTTATTTTTAAAAGAAAAAATTTTTGTTGTGGATAATACTTCAATTAATGATAAACGTACTATTAATACTATTTTAAAAAATATTAATACTTCATTAAGTAAAAAGAAATATGAAGAGCTATTATTAATGATAAATATTAAAGAAGATATATTAAAAAAGAAAGCGAATGAGCTATCATCTACAGAAATATCTAAAGTTAAACTTGCTATTGGAATACTTAATAAATCAGAAATAATAATTATGAATGAAATTGATAAATACCTAATTGATAAAGATTTAAAAAAGACTATATCTATAATTAATTTAATTAATAAAAAATCCAAAATAAAGCTTTTAGTATTATCAAAAAACATACTTTTTTTAAAAAATATATGTGATTTTTATTATTATATAGATAGGGACTTTATTCATGGTACGAACAATTTTAAAGAAATGTTTTTTGATGAAAATATTAAGCCGGAGCTATATTCATTTTTAGAAATATCAAAAACATATGGGCACGATTTAGATAAATATGATGATGTAAAAGAAATTATAAAAGCAATCTACAGAGGTGAATAATGAAATATTTAATATCGATTAGTTATGATGGAAGCAAGTTTTTTGGTTTTCAAAGATTAAAAAGCAAACCAAGTGTACAAAAGGAGCTAGAAGATGCATTATCAAAAATAAATAAATCAAAAGTAATAATAAAAGGAGCAGGAAGAACTGATAGAGGGGTTCATGCTAATGATCAAAAATGTCATTTTAAACTTGATGTTAATATTCCTTGTAGTAGATTACCAGAGGCAATTAATTCGTTAGTATCTAAATATATATATGTTAAAAGCGCAATAATAGTTGATGAAAAATTTCATGCAAGATTTTCTGTTAAAAGGAAAAGATATATCTATAAGATTAATTTAGGAGAATATAATCCACAATTAAATGATTATATGCTATTTGAAAAAAAACTTAATATAAAAAGAATGAAGAAAGCTTCGAAATATTTATTAGGGAAGCATGATTTTAAAAATTTTGTATGTGGAATGAGAGAAAACTTTAATTCTATTATTTATAAAATTAAATTTAAAAAAGGAAAAGATATTTTAACAATTATATTTGAAGGAAAGTCTTTTTATCGATATATGGTAAGAAATTTAGTGGGATTATTAATTATGGTAGGAAATAATAAAATACATGATAAAGAGTTAAAAGAAATTTTTGAAAGTGATTCTGTTACAATACAAACCGCTAAACCAAATGGTTTGTATTTAGATAAAATATGGTACTAAGGTGGTAAAAATGGATTTAGAAGAAATAATAAATATCAAAATGATAGAATTAGCAAAAGCAATTAGAACTGGAAAAGACAAGGAATTATTATTTGTATTACATGATTTATTAATTTTTGTTTTATCAAATTTTGATAAATTAATACAATTATCTTCTATGATATAATAAACTTAAACAAGATTTGTATACAATATTTTAATCAGCAAGGCGAAGTTTCATTTAATGATTTATATAGGAATGAATGTAGAGCAAAAGAATTAAACTATAAAATAAAAAGTTTTTATGATCCGGATAATAACGAAGGATATAAATTTGAGTTAGAATATTATAAATTTCTAGGCAGGATAAAATATTTTCAAAACAATAATAAAGAATTAAAAAGAATAAAGATCATTTGGTGTAGAGATTTATTAAATTTTATTGCTTATAATATTGATTATTTTAAAGTTAATGATGAATACTATATAAATACAGTTATTAACAGTACAAAAAAATTATTGTTAATTTATCCAGGGATTAAAAAAAGTCTTAAAATAGAGATAGAATCTTTAATAGATAGTATAGTGAATAACGATAAATATATTAATATTACAAAAAAAACTGACAATTATATAAAAAAAGTACTTAAATAAGACAATTTTATTTGACTTTTCTCATATAATTTCATATAATTTTAACTGGTACATTTTATTACTAGATTTTTTTTAGCTCTGGGAAAGTTAAAAGAAATACGTAATTGAAAGGAAAAAAATTAATGAAAACATTTATGGAAAAAAAAGAAACAGTTGAACGTAATTGGTTTATCATTGATGCAGAAGGAAAAAATCTAGGTAGATTAGCTACAAAAGCTGCTACTATATTAAGAGGAAAACATAAACCGACATTTACACCTCATGTAGATTGTGGGGATTATGTTATTATAATTAATGCATCAAAAGTAAATTTAACTGGAAATAAGTTAGATAAGAAAATTTATTACAATCATAGTGGATTTCCAGGAGGACTTAGAGAAAGAACTGCTGGTTTAATGAAAGAAAAATATCCTGAAGAAATGGTTGAAAGAGCTGTTCAAGGAATGTTGCCTAACGGAAGTTTAGGAAATGCAATGGCCAAGAAACTATTTGTTTACGCTGGCAGTGAACATAATCAACAAGCTCAAAAGCCAGTAGAAATTAAAATTGATTAGGAGGAAACCAGATGAGTTCAAAAAAGGAATGGACTGCAACTGGACGCAGAAAGCGTTCTAGTGCACAAGTAAAATTAATTGCAGGAAAAGGAAAAATAACTGTTAATGGTGAAGACGTTAATACTTATATGCCTTATCCAACATTAGTAATGGATTTAAAACAACCTTTGGTTGCTACTGGAAACGAGAGCAATTTTGATATTGAAGTAACAGTAAAAGGTGGAGGATTTTCAGGTCAAACAGGAGCAATTAGACTTGGAATAACAAGAGCATTATTAAATTATGATTTTGAAACAGATCAAACTAGAGATGATTCGTATCGTAAAATACTTAAAACTAATGGCTTTATTAAAAGAGATCCAAGAATTAAAGAACGTAAAAAACCAGGATTGAAAAAAGCACGTCGTGCACCTCAATTTAGTAAACGTTAAAAAAAACTTTGCAATTGCAAAGTTTTTTTGTCATATTTTGATAGATAACTTGATAAAAAAAGAATTAATGATATAATGTTATTGAAAGCTGGTGAAATATGTATCTAATAACTGGAGGAGTAGGTCATTTAGGTTTCAATATAATAAATGAACTATTAAAAGAAGATAAAAAAATAAGAGTATTAGCATTACCTAATGATAAAAATGTAGATAAATTACCTAAGCAAATTGAAGTGTGCTATGGTGATGTTTTAAAAACAAATGATTTAGATAATTTTTTTAATAATATTAATGAAGAAATTATAGTAATACATTGTGCTGGAATAGTGAGCATTTCTTCATCTTATAATGAATTAGTTTATAATGTTAATGTTAATGGTACAAAAAATGTAGTTAATAAGTGTTTAGAATATAAAGTGAAAAAATTAATTTATATTAGTTCAGTACATGCTATACCAGAAAAATCAAATAAGCAAATTATGAATGAAGTGTCTTTCTTTTCACCAAAATTAGTAAAAGGATTATATGCCCAAACTAAAGCTGAAGCCAGTCAATATGTTTTAGATTCAATAAAAAAAGGATTAAATGCAGTAATTATTCATCCATCTGGAATAATAGGCCCATTTGACTATGGAAATGGTCATTTAACACAATTAATAATAGATTATTGTAATGGTTCTTTAACTGCTGGCGTTAATGGAGGATATGATTTTGTTGATTCGAGAGATGTTGCTTTTGGAATATGCCAAGCGGTAAAAAAAGGAAAATCTGGAGAATGTTATATTTTGTCAAACAAATATTTTAAAATTAAAGATATTTTAAATATGTTATCAGTTATAACAAAAAAGAAAAAAATTAAAACATTTATATCAATGGCTTTTGCAAAAATAACTGCTCCTTTATCTGAATTATATTATAAAATAAAAAAGCAAACTCCACTTTATACTTCCTATTCTTTATATACGTTAAGCAGCAATTCTTATTTTTCACACGAAAAAGCAACTAAAGAATTAGATTATCATCCTAGGGAAATGCAAGATACATTAATTGACACAATAAAATTTTTAAAAAAACAGGGTAGAATATAAATAATATATAAGAACATATAATTATTAAGGTGTATATATGAAACAAATAATAATTATATGTTCTTTTTTAATTCTGTTTTCTATTATTATTAATAATGATGCATATGCAAAAGAAAAAACTAATAATTTTATTATTACTATTGATCCTGGGCATGGAGGAAAAGACCCAGGAACTAGTTATAAAAACATTTTAGAAAAAGATATAAATTTAAGTATTTCTTTTTTATTAAAGAACGAACTAATAAAAAATGGTTTTATAGTTTATATGACAAGAGAAGGAGATTATGATTTAAGCAAGCCAAATGCTTTTTATAGAAAAAAAAGCGATTTTGATAACAGAATTAAATTAATGAAAAGTGTTAATTCTTCTTTATATTTGTCGATACATTTAAATTACTTATATGATAGTAGATATTATGGTGCACAAGTGTTTTTTGATAAAAATAATGAAAGACTTGCTCAAATTATTCAAAAAGAATTAAATAATGATTTTAATTTTAATAGATTAGTAAAAGAAATACCAAATTTATATATGTATAAAAAATTAAATATACCAGGTGTATTAATAGAATGCGGATTTTTATCTAATTATGGCGAAAGATTAAAATTAATTAATAAAGATTATCAAAAAGAAATTGTTAAAAGTATAGTAAATGCTGTTATTATATATAGAAAATCGTTAAATTAAAAAAATTCTAGAATTTACATTATCTATTTTAAATGATATAATGTAATAGAATAAAAGGATGATAAGTATGGCTATTAAAACATTTAAAACTTTAGATGAGCAAATAGAGATATTAGTTAATAAAGGTTTAATAATAAATGAACCTGAAAACACTAAAAGAATATTATTAAGAGAAAATTATTTTTTTATTAATGGTTATCGTCATTTATTTATGAAAAGTAATTTAGATAAACAGTTTATTAGTGGTACTACCTTTGAAGAATTATATAGTTTGTTTAAATTTGATAGGCATTTAAGAAATATATTATTTAAATATTTATTAATAATAGAGAATAATATGAAAAGTATAATATCCTATCAACTTTCAAAAAAATATGGGTATAAACAAAAAGAGTATTTAAGATTATCAAATTTTAATACAGATCATGATAAAAAAAGACAAGTTAATGATTTATTAAGAAAAATGGAAAGACAAATTCGAATAAATGGTAAACAGCATTCAGCGACTTCTCATTATATTAATAATTATGGATATTTACCTTTATGGGTTGGAGTAAAAGTTTTATCTTTTGGTATTATTTGTGAACTATATTCTGTATTAAAGAAAGAAGATCAAGAAGAGATTGCTAAGATTTTTGATTTAGATGTAGAAAGTTTATTAATCTATCTTCCCGTATTATCCAATTTTAGAAATTTATGTGCACACGAAGATATATTATATGATCACTGTACTCAAAGAGATATTCCTGATACTAAATATCATGTTAAGTTGAATATTCCATTGACAAATGGAGAATATATTTATGGTAAGAACGATTTATTTGCATTAATTATAATATTAAAATTTATGTTAACTAACAACGATTTTAAAGATTTAATGCGAGAGGTTGATGCAGAAGTACATGTTTTATCAATAAATGTTAAAACAATTAGTAAAGAAAAAGTTTTAGATAAACTTGGATTTCCAAAAAATTATATTAAAATAACGGAGTGTGAATAAAATGAAAAAAAATTATATAAAAATCAACATATTTATTGGAATAATAGCTTTCTTTCTTGGACTAATAGGAATGTATTTAATTTTTCAAGTTTTTCCGATAGGATCTTCAGCAGTTATTAACAAATTAGAAAAAGAGGTAACAATTACTGATGCTGGAATTGCGGATGCAGTAGAAAAAATTTATGATTCTGTTGTAGTAGTGGAAAGCTATAAAAGTAATCAATTGATAGCTTCAGGAACTGGATTTATTTATAAAGAAGATAATGATTATGGATATATCTTAACAAACAATCATGTTATTTCTTCTGCTGATAAAGTAAAAGTGATTTTTACAAATGAAAAAGAAGTAGAAACTGTTATTGTAGGGAAAGATACTTATTCTGATATTGCTGTGTTAAAGGTAGAAAAAGAAAACATTATTAGTGTTGCAAATATTGGAAGTACAGACAATCTAAGAGTAGGTGATACAGTTTTTGCGGTAGGAGCACCGTTAGATAGTGCATATTCTTGGACAGTAACACGAGGTATTATTTCAGGTAAGGATAGAATGGTAGAAGTTGCATTAACAAATTCAACAAAAAGTGACTATATAATGAAAGTATTACAAACTGATGCCGCAATTAATTCCGGAAATAGTGGGGGACCTTTAGCTAATTCAAATGGTGAAGTAATAGGAATAACTTCATTAAAATTAATTTCTAGCGGTGTTGAAGGAATGGGATTTGCAATATTAGTTGAGGATGCAATAAATTTTGCTAATCAATTAGAAAAAGCAGGAACAATAAATAGACCTTTTTTAGGAATCTCTATGTATGATTCAACATATACAGAATTTGAGAACATTTCTAAAGAAGGAGTTACAGTTTATCAAGTAGAACAAAATTCATCCGCTGCAGTTTCTGGATTACAATCAGGCGATGTAGTTACATCTATTCAAGATGTAAAAGTAACTTCAGTAGCAGAATTTAAATATAATTTATACAAGTATTCTATAGGAGAAACGATTAAATTAAATATATTAAGAAATAATAAAGAAAAAACAATAACTATAAAATTAAAAGGTCAAACTAATGCATAATTTGACATATTAAATTATTTATTATATAATTACATTACTTAAGAAATCAATGAGTTAGATTAGTAAGTATTATTATTAATTTTAGAGAGTAACTGGTAGGTGAAAAGTTATATTAACATAATATTGAATGGACTAATGAGAGTTCTTCTGAACAAAGTAGGAAGAAACGGGCAATCTATCCGTTATCAAATGAAATGTATGACAGTACAGATAAAACTATTTTTTAGGTGGTTACAAGTTCTCTTGTCCTAGTATAGGATAAGAGATTTTTTTTAGGAGGAAATTAAAATGAAAAACACAATATTAACAGGAGATAGACCAACGGGGCCATTACATATTGGTCATTATGTTGGTTCTATTAAAAGAAGATTGGAAATCCAAGACAGTGGCGATTATGATAAATTTTTTATAATGATTGCTGATGCACAAGCATTAACAGATAATTATGATAATCCAGAAAAAGTTAGAGAAAACATAGTTGAACTTATGTTAGACTATCTTTCTTGTGGCTTGGATACAAATAAAGTAACAATTTTTGTACAAACTCAGATTCCTGAGTTATGTGAATTAACTTTTTATTATATGAATTTAGTTACAGAAGCAAGATTACATAGAAACCCTACAGTTAAATCAGAACTTATACAAAAAGGAATGAATGAAAGTATTCCAGTAGGATTTTTGGTTTATCCTGTTAGTCAAACAGCGGATATTACTGCATTTAATGCAAATATTGTTCCAGTAGGAGATGACCAACTGCCTATGATTGAACAGGCAAGGGAGATTGTAAGAAGCTTTAATAACATATATGGTAATACATTAATTGAGCCTGTTGGTTTGTTACCACAAAAAGATGTTTGTAGAAGACTACCAGGAACTAACGGAAAAGAAAAAATGAGTAAATCCCTAGGTAATTGTATTTATTTATCAGATAGTGAATCAGATATTAAAAAGAAAGTAATGGCTATGTATACGGATCCTAATCATATTAAAGTTGAAGATCCAGGAAAAATTGAAGGTAATATAGTATTTACTTATTTAGATGCTTTTTGTGAAGATGAACATTTTAAGAAATATTTGCCGGAATATAAAAATTTAGATGAATTAAAAAAGCATTATATTAATGGAGGATTAGGAGATACTAAAATTAAATTATTTTTAAATAGTATATTACAAGAACTATTAGAGCCAATTAGAAATAGAAGAAAAAAATTAGAAAAAGATATTCCAGCTATTTATAAATTATTAGAACAGGGAAGCAAAATTGCTCGTGCTACTGCATCCGAAACACTTACAAAAGTTAGAAATTCTATGAAAATAGAGTATTTCAATGATAAAGAATTAATAGAAAAACAATCAATTAAATATAATAAAAATTAAAACATAAATAATAATATTTATGTTTTTTTTATCAAAAAATCTTTTCTATCATACATTATTATAGGTGATTAACATGAATTATAAAATTGTAATTGATCCAGGACA
>CAYNLX010000024.1:0-10797 GCA_964398265.1 uncultured Muribaculaceae bacterium
TTGTCGTTATGTGCTATTGTAGAGTTAATTCTTTATTTAAAGGAAGACCTTTTGAAATTTCTTATAATCATACAATGTTTATAATGAAAAAGATTGGCAATCAATAATTTTAGAAAAATTAATATTATAATCATAACTATTAGCTTCGTTGTATATAGTGTCATCCACTTGATAGATTGCAGCTATAACCGAACCAGTTATAGTGGAATAGTTTTTATTATAATAATCCTTTATTAGAGTTAAATCAATTTTATTTTTTGTATAAAAAGCAATATAAATACTTGAACACTTATTCATATAATCAATATAGTCTTTAAATAAAATATTTTTTCCAAACAAAGACTTACTTGTACTAATTCCAAACAAAGACTTACTTGTACTAACGAACACTTTTAAAAGATCTCCATAGTTTTTTTGAAAATCAGATTGAATACTATCATCATAAAGAACGGAACCGTAATTATCAGAAGGAAAATCCTTTTCATAATCAACGGTAATAATATTACCTAAACTATTAGAAAAAATAAATGATTCGCTATTGCTAAACGTTACGTTATCACCATAACCTATATAAGAAAAATTTTCTTTATACTTCTCTTTTAAATATTTTTTACATTTATTTAAACCTCATTATTTATCTATAATTATTTTATCATATAATTATGATAAATTAGAAGCTTTATATTCTATTTATAAATTTTATATACTATTTTTGTAAAGTTATAGGGCGATAAATGGTTATTTTTTTATTGTCTTCATTATTATAATAAAAAATTTTTAAAAATAATAAAATATTTAAATAGTTTATATGTTATAATATTTTTAATAGGGAGGAGTAAATTAAGTATGGAAAAAGATAGTAATAATGTTGTAAGATTTTTATTAACATTTTTCTTAGGTTGGATTGGAAGTCTTATTATAAATTATACAGATTTAAAACCAGCTGGTTTTAAATGTAGAACTTTAGCTTATTTATTTTTATCAATAATTACTTTTGGGATTTATGGATTAGTAGCTAGCATATGTAATTTAACTTTTGATTCATCTAAACCAAATAATATTGGATACATTAAAGAATAATAAAGATTTATAAAAAAATTCAAGTTATCTTGAATTTTTCTTTTGGATTATAATATATTAAATAAATTAGTTTAACACTATAATAGAGTAGTTTAAAACTAAAGCAAAGATTAGCCATAATAAATATGGAATATTTATTATTCCTGCTATTTTATTAATTTTATAAAATTTTATTATCATTATTAATACCAAAATTATTAATAATATTATCCATGTACAAGCTAATATATATAATTTAAATCCAAAGAATATTAATGTCCATAAAGAATTAATAATTAATTGAATATAAAAACTTTTAATTGCATTTTTTTTATTAATATCTTTACTTTCAGAAATTAAATAAACTGATATACCCATTAATAAATATAAAAAACTCCATACAATAGGAAATGCTATAATAGGAACATTTACTATTTTATTCAAATTGTTATAAAAATTGTATTCTTTTACAAAAATAGCAAAGAATCCTCCGATTATGAAAGAACTTAGTATATATAGTATTAATTTCTTATAATTAATTTTCATTTTATCACCATTATATTTTATTATTAGTTATTAATTATTATTATTAAAAAATATGATATTTATACTAAAAAAAATAAATTATTTTAATAAATAATTTATTTTTTCATGTTCTTTTTAAAAATAATGATTGCTATTATAAATATAAGTATAGTATATATTACAACCCATATTAAATTAGTAAATATTAAGCTAGAGTTATTTATTAAAGAAGCTTTAGCTAAATTAACACAGTGATAAAAGGGTAGTATTTTAGATATTTTTTCTACTATACCTCCTACTAGATTTAAATCAAACCACATACCGCTTGATAAGGCTACTATTTGAACAATAATTGATGATATAGGTGCAGATTGTTTATCTGTAAATAAACTTCCTAAAAGAAGACCAAATCCAATAAATAAAAATGAAACTGGAATAAGTAAAATAATTGAATAAATTATATTAATAGAAAAATTCATTCCTAATAATATTGCAGTTGAATAACAAATTATAGATTGTAAAAATGCTATTGGTATTAATGGAAGAGAGTATCCCAAAATATAATCATAAGATTTTAATGGAGAAGAGTATAACCTATTCAAAAACGAACTTGTTCTATCTTTTGCAATTAAAGTACTAGAAAATAGTGTGATAAAAGAAAAACTAAATACTGCAATACCTGGAGTAAAGTTTTCTAATTCAAAAATATTAACTTGTGCATTTCTTTGAATTGTGTTCATTAAAAGTAATAAGACTATAGGAAGAACAATACCAAAAATAATACTAAAAGGATCTCTTATTAATTCTTTAAATGTTCTTTTTGCATAAATAATACTTTTCATTTATTATCACTTCCTTCTGTAATAGAAAGAAACAAATCTTCCAAGTTTTTTTTCTTGTATTCTTTCTTTAATTCATTTAGTGTGCCAAATGCAACCATGATACCATTGTCTATTATAGCTATTTTATCAGCTAAATGTTCTGCTTCTTCTAGATAATGAGTAGTTAGTATTATTGTTTTATTTTCTTTAAATTTTTCTATAGACTCCCATAAATCTCTTCTTGCTCTAACGTCTAATCCTAAGGTAGGTTCATCTAAAAACAATATTTTAGGATTAGAAATAAGCGCTAAAGCTATACTTAGTTTTCTTTGTGTTCCTTCTGATAATGTTTTTGCTTTATCATTAGCTCTCTGAGTTAATCCAAAAAATTTTAACATATCTTTTACTTTTTTTACTTTTTCTTTTTTTGAAAACCCATATATTTCTGATATAAATTCCATATTTTCTTTAACTGATAAGTTAGGAGCTATAGCAGTTTCTTGAGGAGAAATATTAATTATTTTTTTTATTTCATCACTATCTTTTAAAATACTATTTCCGTATAGAATAGCATCTCCTTCAGTAGGCTTCGTTAAACAAGATAGCATTTTAATGGTAGTTGTTTTACCAGCACCATTTTGTCCTAATAAAGCTAGTACTTCTCCTTCTTTAACTATTAAAGATAAGTTATTAACTGCAATTCTATTTTTGTAATTTTTTGTTAAATTTTTAATTTCTATAGTATTCATTAATCATTTTCCTTTACACTATCCAAAATTGATTTGGCAAATTTAGTAAGATCATTGCTTTTTATTAATGCTAAACCTTCGTTATAATCTCCTAAAACAATTAATTGATCTCCTGTATTGATATCAAATATTTGTCTAGCTTCTTTAGGTATTACAATTTGACCTTTTTCTCCAACTTTAACTGCTCCAAATAAATATTTATTATTTTTCTTTTCCATGTTCCCTCCTTGTTATACATTTCATACATATTATACAAAGTATACTAAAAAATATGAATATAATCAATATTAATTAGTATTATTTATTAGTGATGTTTATGGAGAAATATTTATATTCTGTAATAACAATTTTTTTAAGTATTATTTGTTTATTTTGTAGTTTTCTAATTATTTTATCAAAATAAAAAAGTCAAAATGACTTTTTATCCCAAACTTCCAACAATTATAGAAGAATCATTTTTATTAATAATTGATTCATACTTTTGTTTTAAAGAATCTTTATTATTTAATAAATCATTAGTTAATTTAGCAAAAGGATATACTTTATAATTTTTAAAGTTTTGATAATATGTATATATTAAATCTCCTTTAACGTTGCCAATTTTTATATTTGTTTCACCATTGTCTATTGTTTTAGTTATTTCTAAAGATCCCATCATTCCTATTAATCTTTCAATACCAATTTGAGCTGAAATAAAGTTTCCTAATGAATAGAATACAACTGTATCATTAATATGTTCAATTGGTTGAATAACATGAGGATGAGTGCCTATAATTATATCTACTCCAATAGATTCTAAATATTCTGCTATTTGTCTTTCGCTTGAAGTAGGAACGTGAGTATATTCACTTCCCCAATGCATAGCAACTATTACAACATCAACTTTATCTCTAACCTTCACAATATCGCTTTTTGCCATTTCATCACTATAAACATTTACATAATAATCTTTTCCTGTTGGAACTTTTAATCCATTTGTAAGGGTAGTGTAAGAAAAGAAAGCATAAGTAATACCATTTTTTTCTCCAGTATGACTTCTATTTCTATCTTCTTCGCTACAATAACTTCCTGCACTCATTACATTATTTTGTTTAGCCCAATAAGTGCAAGAATTATTTAATGCAGTTTCGCCTCTATCAAGAGTATGATTATTAGCTAAACTTACTAAATTAAAGCCAGCTTTTAAAAATCCATCTCCAACTTCGTATGGAGAATTAAATCTTGGATATGTTGATAATCCAATCTCTGTTCCTCCTAAAATAGTTTCTTGATTATAATATGCTAAATCATATTTTTTTACTATGGGAGCTATATATTCAAATTGATGATCATAATTATACGTTCCATCTTCTTGTTTACCATTTTCGTATACAGATGAATGATATAATGCATCTCCCACCATAATCATTGACAATTTATATTCTTTTTTTTCTGGTTCTTTTTCTTTTTGAGTTTCATTAGATTTATTCTTTTCAGTTTTTTCTAATGAAATCAAATTATCTTTTGCAATGTAGAAACCTAAATAACCTAATCCAATTAATAATATTAAAACTAATAATTTGCTAGTTCCTTTTTTTAATTTTCTTTTTTTCATAGTTCACCTCTTATAAATAATTATAATATATATTTAAAGATTTATAAAGATAAATATTAATTAATTGACATATTTAACTATTGTCATTTAATGACAAATTTGATACAATAAAATTAGGGTGATAATATGAAATTTAATGAGAAATTAAATTATCTAATGAATGAGTTAAAAATAAGTAATGCATCATTATCTAAAGTATCTAATATTGATCCATCTTTAATAAGCAGATTAAGAAATGGTGAAAGAATTCCTTCATATGGTTCAGACCAAATAAAAAACATTTCAAAAGGATTAGAACTAATTATCAAAAAAGAAAATAAAAAAATAAAGGTTTTAGGTAATAAAAAAGTTATTGATTATTTACAAAACAGTGATTTAAAAAAAGAGAGAAAAAATAGGGAAATAAAAACTTCAAAAGATGAAGTTATTAGATTAATAAAATTTAACGATAAATTTAATTTATTAATGAATGAATTAAATATAAGTAATATTAAACTAGCAAAAGCAGTAAATATTGATACTTCTTTGATAAGCAGATATAGATCTGGAAGTAGAATACCATCAAGTAAAAATTCTTTTGTTGAAGAAATTATTGATTATTTTTCTAAATATGATTTAAATAAATTAGCAATCATTTTAAATATTAGTGATAATAATATTACTAAAGATCAAGTTAAAGCCAGCTTAAAAGATTGGTTTTATGAAGATTTAAATACTGAATCAAATACTATAGAAAGATTTTTAAGTACTATTGATTCTTTTAATTATGAAACAGGTTTAATATCATTATCAAAAGAAATGCTTAATACTTCAGAAGGAGTTATTCAGAATAGAGAAGTGTATTATAACAATAATGGATTAAGAGATTCTATTATAAGATTTTTTTCTTCAATTGCAAAAGAAACTGATAGTAAAGAAATATGTATGTATTCAGATGAACCTATAACTTGGTTAACTGAAGATAAAAACTTTACAAAAAAATGGGCAATGTTGATGTTTTATTTATTAAATAGAAAAAACAAAATAAATATAATTCATAATATTAATAGAAATGTTGATGAAATATTAAATGAAATAGAGAATTGGATACCTTTTTATATGACAGGAAATGTAATGCCATACTATTTTAAAAACAACAGCGATAATCATTTTTCCAATACTATAATGGTTGCAAAAAACACATCAAGTATATATTCTAGTCATGTTAATAACTCTAATACTGATATTCCATATTATTATAGTGAAGAAAAAAATGATACAAATAATTTAATGATACAATTTAATAATCTATTAGATTATTGTAATCCGTTAATTATACAATATTCTAAAGATAATAAAGAAAAATTTATAAATAGGATTTCTGATTTTGAATTAAAAGAAGGTAAAACAAAAAATCTTGTTTCAACCCTTCCTATATATACAATGCCATTTTCACTATTAAAAAATATATTAGAAAAAAATAATATTGATGATAAAGATAAATTATTAATTGAAAATTATTATCATAATAGAGTTAATTCTTTTAATGAATGTTTAGCAAATAATAAACATATAGATTATTGTCAAACTAATAGCCTTAAAAATCAAAAATTAATAGTGGATATTCCAGAATTTTTATCTAAAAAAACAATTTTTTATGATGAAAAAGATTTAATTGAACACATAAAGAATATAGAAAATATAACAAAGAAAAATAGTAATTATACATTTAAATCAATTAAGGAGAATGGCTTAAAAAACATAACCATAATACAAAAAGAAAATGAGGGTGTATTTTTAATTAAATTAGAAAATCCTTCAATAGCTTTAGAAATAAATCATAGCATTATATGTAATGCTATTGAAAATTATATTGATTCTAAAAAATAAGGAGAGAATTATGAAAAAGAAAACTAAAATAATTTTAATAGTATGTTCAATAATTATTATATTAATTATTTCTTTTAGTTTTACTTATGCTTATTTAAATGGAATCGTTAAAGGAAATACTAAAGAAATATCTATTAAATCAAAAGATTTATTAATTACTTTTAATGGTGGAAATAATATAACTGCTTCAAATATTTATCCTGGAAACACTATTGAAAAAACTTTTACAATAGTAAATAGTGGAAGTGATCAAATAAATTATAATTTGGCTTGGTATAAAATAAATTCCACTTTTGAAAATAATGAATTAGTATATTATATTGATTGTAAAAGCTATTCTAAATATGTTTCTAGTGGAAGCTCAGAGAATGTTTTAAATGGAACTTGTACAGATTATAATAATGAAGAACAACCTTTACCAAAAGGAACAAAAAATATTGGAATAGTAAATAACGATATTCCAAAAGGTTACACTCATGAATATACTTTAACATTAAAATATTTAGATTATAGCAGTATGACACATCAAAATTCTGATGCAACTTTTTCTGCAGATATATATGTAAATGATAATGCTACATATGAAGTTGGATTTAAAGACAAGATAATGTCTGATAAATCTTCAATGATAGTTAACACACCAGCTACTAATCCTGGAGTAGCAATAAGCGGTTCTACGGAATCTAATTTAGTAAGACAAGAAGTAAGTACTGGTAAATATACTTATTATTTTAGAGGTAATGTTACTAATAATTATGTTTTTTTTGGTGGCTTTTATTGGAGAATAATACGTATTAATGAAGACGGTTCGGTAAGAATGATTTACGCTGGTACTACTTCAAATGCTACCGGAAGTAATTCAACAATAGGGCCGACTACATATGCTTTTACCCAAACAGGAGGAGCCCAATACCCAACGGATATTACTACTGTTGGTTATATGATTGCAGATCCTACTAACAGAACATACTTCACTTCTTCAGCTAATTTTACGGTTAATCAATTTGCAATTCAAAGTGCATATAAATTGATAATGGGTGCAGATGATACTACAACCGAAGAAAATGAAGCATATACTTTTGATAGTACAACTGGATATTATACTTTATTAAATCCATCAACTTACTATATAGATTCTTCAACTTTTCCGGCTAATTCAAGAATGTATATGTGTTATTCCACTATAGATTCAGCATGCAATAGAATGTATGAAATAATTACAACCGATTATTCAAATCCATATTATAGAATTGCATCTGGAGTGTTACATACATCAGGATATACTATTTCAAATTCTGATGCAGAATCTAATCAAGTGGATAATAAAATTAAAAATTTTATTGATACTTGGTATTCAAATAATTTAGTAAACTATACTGCATTATTAGCTGACCCAGGTTTTTGCAATAGTAGGAGAAAAGCTCCTGGATTTCCAAATGCATATGGAACAATAAATGCTTATTATTATAATTATTATGAGTATATAAATAGTTCAGGATATGGAAAAACTCTTAATTGTTTTTCTCAAAATGATTTATTTACTGTATCTAATTCATCAGGTAATAAGAGATTAACATATCCAGTTGGATTAATTACATCTTATGAAATGCAATTATTAGGTCATGCATATAACATAACAAATAATTATACATATTTATCTACCAGTTCGAACACACCAACTATGACAGCTGCATTTAATTATAGAACAGCATATCCATATTTTATTACATTGGGTGTTAATAATAAATTATTTCATACTGGTAATCATATTACTATATATCCTAAGCCAGTTATTAACTTAAAAGGGAATTTAGTTGCTACTGGAACAGGAACTAGTGAAGACCCATATATTATTAATTATGAAAATTAAAAAAAGCATTATATGCTTTTTTTAAATATATTATCTATAATTTTTTCTGGGAATAAATTTATAATTTTTTGATTTTTTGCATTTCTAACTTTATAACTTATTTTAGGATTTGTATTATTTACTGCATCAAGAATAGCATCAATTAAATATTTTGGATCATTAGTATTATTTAGTTCTGAATCCATCATTTTAGTAAGACTTTTTATTTCTCTTTTAAAATATTTAGTATTTTTAATTAATAATTCTTGATTGCTTCTGGCATTTTTATGCATATTGGTTTTAAATGAACCAGGTAATATTTTTATTACTTTTACCCCTAAATAATTTAATTCTCTACGTAAAGAATCATTATATGCATCTAAAGAATACTTAGTCATTGTATATAATCCATTAAATGGAACTGGAGTAAATCTTTGTACTTCACTTCCAATATTAATTATTCTTCCTTTTGATTTTAATACTAATGGAAAAAATTGTTTATTAACTCTCATGGTACCAAATAAATTGATATTAAATATTCTCTGTGCTTCATTCATATCTACTTCAATTAAAGTATTCATAACTAATATTCCTGCAAAATTAATAATAATATCTAAATGATTAGTTTTTTTAGATACCTCATTAAAACATTCTTCAATACTAAATGAATCCGTTACATCCATTTTTATTGGTATTATTTTTTCGTTTTCTTCGATAGAATTAATATTATAATCAGTGGCAAAAACGGTAAATCCACTCTTAACTAAAGCATTTGTTGCTAAAGATCCTAAACCACCGCTTGCTCCAGTAATTAATGCATATTTCATATAATCACATCCTTATATATATAATAGTCAATTTATTATATTTTATCAAATTAATGTTTAAATTTAACGACAATTAAATGTTAATGATTTTTTGACTTTTAATATAAAAGTTTTTATGTTAAAATTATTTATAGAATAGAAAGTGGGTGATTTTCATGACCACTATAAGTAACCCAAGTATGATATTTAAAGGTAATAAATATCGTATTACAATTTTAAGTGATATTTTAATAAGATTAGAATACAGTGAAAATGGTGTTTTTGAAGATAGACCTACTGAAATAGTAAAAAATAGAGATTTTGAATTAACTCCAGTTGGAGTTCAACAAGATGAAAATTATTTAGTTATAACAAGTAAGTATTTTAAGCTACAATATAATAAAGAAAAAAAATTTAATGCATCTAAAATAGCTCCGGAATCTTCTTTGAAAATTGATTTATTAAATAGTGATAAAACTTGGTATTATACACATCCTGAAGCAAGAAATTTTAAAACATCTGGTCAAGATTTAAATAGTAACACTTTTGTTAAAGGATTATATTCTACAGATGGATTTGCCTCTATTGATGATTCAAAAACATTGGTAGTAAATGAAGAAGGATTGCTAGAAAAAAAAGATAATAATAATATTGATATATATGTTTTTATGTATAGAAGAGATTTTGGTTTATGTTTAAGAGATTATTTTAAATTAACTGGTAAACCCCCACTTATTCCAAGATATGTTTTAGGTATATGGTGGAATAGAAATCTTGCTTATAAAACAGATGAAATAAAAAAACTAGTAAATGATTTTAATAAATATGAAATACCGGTTTCTGTTTTATTATTTGGCCCAAAATGGCAAGGAAAAGGATACTATTTTAATACAGATTTAATAATTAATCCCAAAGAGTTAATAGATTACTTACATCAAAGAGGTATATGTGTAGGAGTAAGTTTAAATCCAGAAAAAGGTATTATTAATAGTAATGGATCTATATTACCATATAATCTTTTTGATAAAAACTTTATTACAATGTATTTTAATAATATATTAAATGGATTAAATAATTTAGGAATAGACTTTTATTGGAATAATACTTCTTCAACAGATAATAATAGATTATTAAATTATTATTATTATCAAAATTTTACTAGAGATCTTACAAGAAGGGGAGTGCTATTATCAAAGAAAAATTTATATGCAGCTCATAGATATCCAATTCATTATTCTGGAGAAACAATAATAAGTTGGGATACTTTAAAAGATCTTCCATATTTTAATTCAAGTGGAGCTAATATGGGTCTTTCTTGGTGGAGTCATGATATCGGAGGATATAAAGAAGGTATAGAGTCTTGGGAATTATATGTAAGATATATTCAATTAGGATGTTATTCTCCAATATTTAGATTTTCTACAGATGAAGGAGCTTATTATAAAAGAGAACCATGGAGATGGGATTTAAAAACTTTAAATATAGTATCTCATTATTCTCAATTAAGACATAGATTAATACCATA
>CAYNLX010000025.1:0-10666 GCA_964398265.1 uncultured Muribaculaceae bacterium
TGTATCTGATTTACAAAAATTAAAAAAGTTTGAAGTTATTATAAAAAGATATAGGATGAATCCTTATAAAACAAGACTTACTACTGCATTTGAGATGCAATGGGGTAAAAAATATGAAAAAGGAGTATTACCTGTTAGGGAAAAACAACCAATTCAAGTATTTGAGATTAAAGATTTTGTAAAAGAAAAGAAAAAAGCTCAAATGTTTGATGGTCCAATGGGAGACGGAATGCCTTCACCATCAATGGGTGGAATGTTTGGTAATATGCCAACAAATAATAATAGTCAAATGTTTAATCCAAATATGGACATTGATGAGTTTGTTAAAAATATTGATAAAAAAATTGCAGAATTAGAAGAAGAAGAAAAACAAGAAGCTGCAAATAAGAATAAAGTTATTGATCCAATACCTACAGCAAATAATACCGTAAAGGAAGAAAATAATTTTAATATTTATAATCAAAAGCCAAAAGAAGATGTTATTCCAGAAATAATAGAGAAGCCTAAAAAAGAAAAAACAGAAATTATTGAACAGCCTATACAAAAAAGGCCAGAAGCAATAGAGAAGCCAAAAATAAATGTTGATGCAGATAGTATTATTGTAGATGATAATAATATTACTGATGATGAATTCTTTGATGACTTTTTTGGAGATGAGTAGTTTAAACTCATCTTCTTTTATTTTTTTTAAACATATTATATTATGGTGAAGTAATATGATAATTGATATAGAAGATCCAGTTACATTTAATGAAAATCATAAACCAAATTCTATTAATATTCCGTATACTAAGTTAATATCTAATCATTCTAAATATTTAGATAAAAATAAATTATATTATATAATGTGTAATAAAGGTGTAAAAAGTAAAAAAGCTGTACAAATATTATCTTTTTATGGATATAACGTAAAACAAATACAAAAGTAATGTAAAAATAAATAATATTGAGATATACTATATATAGAAAGAGATGTATATCCATGTTAGAAAAGATTTATGATTTAATAATGAACATAATAAATTATTTGGGACTTTATGGTCCCTTATTTGGATGCTTTTTAATATGTATAGAATCAATTGTACCAATTCTTCCATTATCAGTGTTTATTACATTAAACTTTATTAGTTTTGGAAATATAATAGGTTTTATAGTATCTTGGATTTGCACCTTAATTGGATGTACATTATCATTTTTCTTATTTAGGAAATCTCTTAGAAAAATTTTTCAAAGAAAAACATCAAATATGGAAAAAGTAAGAAAGATTATGAGATTTTTAGATAATGGAAAGTTTCAAAATTTAGTATTATTATTGTCTATTCCTTTTACTCCGGCTTTTTTAGTAAATATAGCTGCAGGTCTATCAAATATGAAATATAAAAAGTTTTTTTTAGCAATTTTTATTAGTAAAATTTTCTTAGTGTTTTTCTGGGGATATGTTGGTACAACATTAATTCAAAGTTTGACAAATCCTATTTCTTTGGTTAAAGTATTAGTAATAAGTTTAATAGCTTATGTAATAAGTTCATTAGTAAATAAAAAATTTAATATAGATTAGAGGTATTATATGATTTACATAGTAATTGGATTATTAACATTATTAATTATATTAGTAATAGTATTATTAATAAAAAGTACTGGAAGCAATAATGTAACAGAAAGATTAGGAAGATTTGAAACAGATATAGTAAAAGAAATAAGTACATTTAAAGGAGACTTTACTAAAGATTTAATGCATGATTTTGAATCATTAAATGAAAAAATAGAAAAGAGATTAATATTAATTAATGATAAAGTAAATGAAAGATTAGATATTAATTTTGAAAAAACTAATAAAACTTTTTCAAATGTTTTAGAAAGATTATCTAAAATAGATGAAGCCCAAAAGAAGATTGATAGTTTATCTACTGATATTGTTTCACTTCAGGGTATATTAACTGATAAAAAATCAAGAGGGATATATGGTGAAGTTAATTTAAATTATATTTTAACAAGTGTTTTTGGAGAAAAGAATAACGGAATTTACGAAATACAACACACATTAAGTAATGGTTATATAGCTGATGCAATCTTATATGCCCCTTCACCTTTAGGAACAATTTGTATTGACTCTAAATTTCCTTTAGAAAATTATCAAAGAATGATTGATACTAATCTTCCTAAGAGCGAAAGAGAAAACGCAAGTAAGTTATTTAAAAATGATTTTAGAAAACATATAGATGCTATTTATAATAAGTATATTATAAAAGGAGAAACAAGTGATGAAGCAATAATGTTTTTACCAGCTGAGGCTATATTTGCTGAAGTAAATGCTTATCATCCTGAACTATTAAATGAAGCATATAAAAAGAAAGTATGGATTACTTCTCCAACTACTTTAATGAGTACATTAACAATTATACAAATGATATTAAAAAATATGGAAAGAGATAAATATGCTAAAGTAATACATGATGAATTAAATAAATTAGGGGATGAATTTGATAGATATAAAGATAGATGGGATAAACTATCAAGAAGTATAGACACTGTTAGTAAAGACGTAAAAGATATACATACAACTACTGAAAAAATAACTAAAAGATTTAATGCAATAAGTAGTGTAGATATCGAAGAAAAATTAGATTTTAATGATAATAAAAAAGATGTCTTATAACATCTTTTTTTATAGAATAAATAATGTAAATAATCCTAGTAAGAAACAATAAATAGCAAATTTCCATAGTTTACCTTTTTTAACTACTTCAAATAACCATTTTGTAGAAAAATATGTAGCTATCATTGCTATAATCATTCCAAATGAATATGGTAATAAGACTTCACTTAATTGATTATCCTTAACTATGTCTAATACTCCAAGTAACATAGTAGCTATACTAATAGGAAAATATAAAATAAATGAAAATTTTAAAGCAGTTTCTCTTTTAAAATCTCTTAACATGCATCCTACTAATGTTGCACCACTTCTACTTATACCTGGCATAACAGCAATTGCTTGCATTAGACCTACTAATAGAGCATCTTTTTTAGTAATATCTTTATCTTCTTTAGTACCTTTAATATTACTGATTACTAATAAAGATACTGCTGTAATTAAAAATGATATTCCAACAATATTTATATTACCTAGTTTATTTTCTATAAAATCTTTTAAGATAAAACCAATTATACCAGCAGGAATAGTTCCAATAATAACAAGTATACAATAATTAAAATCTAATTTAGAATTATTTTTAATTTTTTTATCTTTGTTAAATATATAATTAAAGAATCCTTTAATTAATTTAATAATATCCTTTCTAAAAATAAATAATATTGCAAGAAATGATCCAAAATTAACAAATATTTCAAAATTTAAATCATTAAACATATCAGTATTAAATAATTCTCTAAATACTCTTAAATGTCCACTTGAAGATACTGGAATGGGTTCTGTTATTCCTTGTAATAAACCAAATATAGCATATTTTAAATAATTCATATTGCACCTCTATAATAATTATATAATAAAAATAATTATTTATAAATACAATTTAATATGATTAGAATTTTTTTATTGTTTTTTGGTATTATAATTACAAGTTATGGTTTAAGTTTTAATATTTTATATTTAAATTTATTAAATAATGGATATAATTTATTTAATTATTTTTCTTTTATAATGAAAAGATTTGAATTTATAATATTTATTTTTGGTTTAATACTAATAATATTGGCAATAGATGGAAAAAAAATAATGTATAAAATTAATAAAATATTGCATTATAATATTAAAAGGAGAAATTAATGTGATAAAGAAGATATTAATAATATGTTTTTCAGTATTTTTATTAGTTGGATGTAGTTGTTCTATGAGTGGAACACCAAAAAAAGCAGTCGAGGAATTATTAAATAAATATAAAATGAATGATAAGGCTGTTATTACAGAATTAGATGATTATGTAGCTACTCAAAGTTTATCAGATGACCAGAAAAAAACATACAAGGAAATATTAAAGAAACAATACACTGATTTAAAATATAATTTAACTGAAGAAACAGTAGATGGAGATACTGCCTCAGTAACTGCAAAAATAACTGTTTATGATTTATATAAAGTACAAAAAACTGCTGAAACATATTTAGTAGAACACAAAGAAGAATTTTATGATGAAAATAAAGTATATGATAAAACATTATTTATTGATTACAAATTAGATAAAATGAAAAAGAATACTGAAGTAGTTGATTATACAATAACATTTACACTAACAAAAGTTGATAATAAATGGACAGTAGATCAATTAGATGATGCTTCATTAGAAAAAATACATGGAATATATAATTATGAAAATGATTAAATATGATAATAAGGACTAAACAAGTTCTTTTTTTCATATTATAAATTATGAAAAAGATTATTATTATAATATTATTATTGTTACCTATAAATGCTTATTGTTTAAGTTCGGAAACTGCCATTGTAATGGATTTAGATTCTGGTAGAGTATTACTAAATAAAGATATGAAAAAGCAAAAACTAATTGCCTCTACTACAAAGATTATGACAACATTAGTTGCTTTAGAAAATTCAAGTATTAATGATAAGGTTATGATAACTGAAGAGATATTGAAAAGTTATGGATCAAGTATTTATTTAACAGTGGGAGAGAATCTGACTTTAGAAAATCTATTATAT
The DNA here is from genome assembly GCA_964398265.1 of uncultured Muribaculaceae bacterium. Taxonomy (GTDB): domain Bacteria; phylum Bacillota_I; class Bacilli_A; order RF39; family UBA660; genus CAYNLX01. The sequence goes on from CAYNLX010000025.1 coordinate 4,679, forward strand.
GGTTTAATGTTAAGAAGCGGAAATGATGCAGCTATTGCTATTGCTATACATGTTGGTGGTAGTGTTGAAGGATTTGTCAAATTAATGAATGAAAAAGCTTTATCTCTAGGAATGAAAGACACCTTATTTTTAAATCCACATGGTTTAGAAGAAAATAACGGGTCGGGAAATTTATCTACAGCTTACGATATGGCATTACTTACTAAAGAAGCAATGAAAAATGAAATATATAAAAAAATAGTGTCCACTAAAAGAATTAATGTTTCTTCTAATACAAAAACTTATAGCTGGATTAATAAAAATAAATTACTAAGTACTTATAAATATACTACCGGAGGAAAAACTGGTTTTACAGAAAAAGCAAGAAGAACTTTAGTTACAACTGCAGAAAAAGATAATAAAAAATTAATAATAGTAACTTTAAACGATCCTAATGATTTTATAGATCATATAAATTTATTTGAAAATTATTTTAGTAAATATGAATTATATAAAGTAATTAATAAAAAAGAAAAAATATATGATAATTATTATAAAAAAAATGTATTGTTTATTAAAAATGATTTTAATATATTATTAAAATCATTTGAAGTAGATAAAATTAATAAAAAGTTAAAATTAGAAAAAAAATATAATTATAAGAATAATGATAAAGTTGGTTATATAGAAGTATATTTAGAAAATGAATTAATGACTACTGAAAACGTTTATATTAAAGTTAATAATAAGAAAAGTTTTTGGGAAAAGTTTAAGGGGTTATTATGATTAATTTAATATGGGGTATTTTTATTGTTATAGGAATAGTATTTGGATTAATAAGTGGCAATATTGAGTCAGTAAATAATGAAATAATTATGAGTGCTAAAACAGCTTTAAAAGTTATCTTAGAGATTATGCCCGTTTTAATAGTGTGGATGGGTCTTATGCAAATTGCTAGTGAAAGTGGATTACTTAATAAAATAGCAAATGCGTTATCAAAACCATTAAGATTATTATTTCCTTCAATTCCAAAGGGTAATAAAGCTTTAGGATATATAGCTTCAAATGTTGCTATTAATATGATGGGATTAGGTAGTGCCGCAACACCAGTAGGTTTAAAAGCAATGGAAGAATTACAAAAAATAAATCCTAAAAAAGATACTGCAAGTGAAGCAATGATAACATTTTTAGTATTAAATACAAGTGGCGTAACAATTATTCCAACAACAGTAATTGCTCTTAGAATGTTATACGGAAGTACTAATCCAACAGAAATAATTATTACATCTGTTCTTGCTACAGCAACAGCATCGTGTTTAGGTTTAACTTTAGATTATTTAATAAGGAGAAAACATCATGACTAAAATATCTATTGTTATATTACCAATAATGGTATTAATCATAATTATTTATGGAATAAAGAAAAAAAATAATATATATGATAGTTTTGTTGAAGGAGCAAAAGATGGTTTAATAACTACTTTTAATATTTTTCCTTTTATTGTAGCAATGATATTTTCTGTTAATATACTTTTAGAAAGTGGATTTATTTCTTATATACTTGGTTTTTTTGATAATTTTTTTAAATTTATTGGCTTTCCTATAGAATTAGCCCCTATGGCAGTAGTAAGACCAATTTCAGGAACAGCTGCGCTTGCAATGCTAAATAATATATTAGAAACATATGGACCAGATTCTTTTATTGGAAGACTAGCTTCAACAATGGAGGGATGTGCTGATACAACCCTTTATATTTTAACTTTATATTTTGGTAGTGTTAAAATAACAAAATCTAGACACGCATTAAAAGTAGGATTATTTGCTGATTTTGTTTCAATCGTAGCAAGTATAATAATTGTAAGTATTGTTTTTAAATAATAATCTATGATATACTCATGATAGAAAGGAAAATAGAAATGAAAAAAATTATTCTTATTTTAACGTTTGCTATTATACTTACTGGCTGTGAAAAAAAGGTGTTATGTTCTTATACTGGAGAAGAAGATGGTTATGAAAATAAAGCTACAATTACTTTAACAGGCTCTAAAAAAGTAAAAGAAGTAACTGGTGAATCTTCAATTGATTTTAAGGATGAAAAGTTAGCTAAACAATATTACGAAATTATGAAAAGTAGTGAAGAATTTTCTGGCGTATCAGTTAAAGGAAGTGTAATTACAATTTCATTATCTTCTAGTGATATAAAAGAAATGACAAGTGAAGATGATGATTTTACAGATTATACTATGGAAGAAGCACAAAAAGAATTAGAAAAAGAAGGATTTACTTGTAAATAGTAAAATCTTTTTTTTTGTGATACAATAAAATAGGTGATTAATATGGAAAGATTACAAAAAGCAATTGCATATAGTGGTTATTGTTCAAGAAGAAAAGCAGAACAATTAATTTCTGAAGGTAAAGTAAGTATAAATGGTAAAATAGTAACTGAATTAGGACTTAAAGTTAATAGTCTTGATGAAATAGCTATTGATGGTAAAAAAATAACTTCAGAAAAAAAAGAATATTATTTATTAAATAAACCAAGAAATATTATTTGTAGTACAAATGATGAAAAAGATAGAGAAGTAATAGTAGATTTAATAGATACAAAAGCAAGAATATATCCAGTAGGAAGATTAGATTATGATACTACAGGAATAATACTTCTTACAAATGATAATGCATCCTTCAAATGGAGTAGAAAAAAAATATATTGTAAAAATAAAAGGAATATTTGATATGGATAATTATTTTAAATTAAAAAATGGATTAATTATCGATGGAATTAAAAGTACTCCTACAAGAGTAAAAATAAAAAAGACTGATCAAAGTACTAACACATCTTTAGTTGAAGTATCTTTAATTGAAGGAAAAAACCATATAGTAAAAAGATTGTTTGCTTCTTTGGGATTTGAAGTATTAAAATTAAAAAGAGAATCTTATGGATTTCTTACTTTAGGAAATTTAAAATCTGGAGAATATAGAAAACTTACTGAAATGGAAATACAAGAATTATTTAAATATAAAAAAAGGAAGAATTAATCTTCCTTTTCACATTTACAATCTTCACAAGTACAAGGTTTACAATTGCATTGTTCTAATTTAATTGCATTAACTGGGCAACTAGCAGCTGCTTCTTTTAAGTCATTAGTTGGTTCTTCAATATTATCTTTAATTGGTGTACTAATTCCATCATCATCAAATGTAAAATCTTTAGAATCAATAGCTACACAAGCTCCACAACCTATACAAGCTGATTTGTCTACTTTTATTTTCATGTTTTTCCTCCATTAATATTATATAACTAATAATGTAAATTAATCAAGTTAGATATTTAAAAATAATAATTCTAATGTTATAATGTCTATAAGGGAGTGGTGTTATGAGTAGTAGAATGGAAAAATATTATTCTGAAGATAATAACATTGCTAAAAGAACAGATAAGAATAGAGAATTATATGAAAGTGTAAATGAAAGTAAAATAGAAAAGTTTTCTCTAGATTCAAATATAGCTGTTTTAGATGATAATGCAAAAAATATTGATGTAAATAAAATAAGGGATATTCTTGATAAAAAATATAGAGAAGAACCAAAAAGAAGATCAATTATTATAGATGAAGAAGAAGAAAAAGAAGAAATTGATGAAAGAAAAGAATATGATATTAATACAATTTTATCTAAGGCAAGAGAAGAAAAAGAAGTAAATTATGAAGAAGATAGATTAAAAAGATTAAGAGATACCCAATTTGATATTTTAAAATCTTTAAAAGAAGAAAAAGAAAAAGAATATAAAGAAGAAATACAAGAAGAAAAAAACTCTTCAGAAGATGAATTAATGAGCTTAATTAATACAATAACTGAAACTGAAATGAAAAGTAATGAAGCAAACGCATTAGATATACTTAGTGATTTAAAAGGTGATGATAATACTGAAGTTTATGAAGGTATGACTGAGGAAATTACTGAAAAAATAGATAATTCATTTTATACCACTTCAACTAAAATTGATAAAGATGACTTTGAAGATTTTGAAGAATTAAAAAAAGAAGTGAAATCTAACAAAGCTATTTCAGTAATATTAATAGTATTCGTAATATTATGTTTACTTGGAGGAGTATTATTTTTATTAAATAATCTTTTAGATTTAGGACTATTTTAACATTAGTCTTTTTTTTATTCATATATTTTAGTATGAATAAAAATAGATTTAAAAAAAGAATAATAATAAAAAGATATAATATTTACTTATTTATTTTTTTTATAGTATTTATTTATTCTTTTAATATAATAAAAAATATAAATAATAATATTACACCTAAACTACTAGAAATATCTAATGATAAAATTGAAGAAATAACTATTGATATTATAAATAAATCGTTTTCAAAAGAAGCGCTAGGAAGTTTAAATATAAATGATATATTATTAATTAGTAAAAATAATAATAATGAGATAGTATCAGTGGATTTTAAATTAGATAATGCTTATGAAAAATTAAGAAATTCTATAGAAATATTACAAAATAGTCTAAATGATTTAGAAAAAGGAAACTATAAATATAATGATGATTCTTATGAAACTTATTTAGATTGTTCAAATAATAATGGCTTTATATTTAAAATTCCTCTTGGATTTGCGACAAATAAAATATTTTTAGCTTCTTTTGGACCTAAAATTCCAGTTAGAATAGAATTTGTTGGAAGTGTTCAAGGAAATATTTATACTAAAATAACAGATTATGGAATAAATAATTCTTTAATTGAAGTTTATATTAAGTTAATATTAAAAGAAAAGATAATATTACCAGTAAAATCTATTAAAAAGAATAATAAAACAAATGTCTTATTAGCTTCAAAAATTATTCAAGGTAAGGTTCCAACTTTTTATAATGGGATTTTAGAAAATAATAGTAATATAATTGATATTCCAATTAAATAAAATGTGTTATAATAAATTAGGTGATAATAAATGGATATCTTTATTAATAAAGGAATTACGTATATGTTTAATAGTTATCTTAATAAAAAAGATAATACATTTATTTTGCCCTCTAAACCATTTGAAGTAATAATTAATACTTTAATTTGTATTTATGGGGAAGCTAATATTATTAATCCATTTTTAACTAAGAGTAGTGAAGCACTTATTAATAATCTTAAAGAAATTGGAGCTAGTGATACTCAAATAGATCATTTAATAACAGATATAAATAGCTTTTATAATTGGTATGCGAAAGATAATAATACAAAAACAATTTTGCTTAATAGAGTGGAAAAAGATTTAATTGATTTATTATTTATAAAAGAAAATAAAAGAGATAAAACAATTTTATCTAAGTATTTTAATCAATTATATATAGACGAAAATCCTAATCCAGCATATAAATTATATATTAAATTAATTAGCGCTGATCCAGAAGAAATATCTAGATATTTAAAAAATAAAATAGATAATCCAATTTTATTCGATGAAATTCAAGAAATGTTATTAAGTGAATCATTATACAATAAATATGGTTTTACTTTAGAGGAAATAAAAAAAATGAGTAACGATAAAATAAGACAAATAAATGATAAAATATTAAATGATATTAATAGTGCAAATGAATCTGGAGGAAGAACAAAAGAAAATAATGGAGAATTGGAATTAGTTCTAACTAATGGAAAAGGAATGGCTACTCCTGTTATATTAATATCAATAGTAATATTATTATTAATATTAATTGGTGTTATGTTATTTTTAGTTATCGGGAGGTAAAAATGAAGGAATATGAAATAAATGGAAATAAATATATATTATTAAAAAATGAAAAAGAAGGATTTGATATTGATTCAGTAAATGATAAGTTAACTGATTATTTTGAAAGTTTTGATTACGTTGTCGGAGATTGGGCATATGGAAAATTAAGATTAAAAGGCTTTAATAAAAAAGGCAATAAGAATTTTAATGGAATAAACGATTATTCAAAATTAGAACAATATATTACAAATAATTGTGCTTTTGGATGTAAAT
>CAYNLX010000026.1:0-10553 GCA_964398265.1 uncultured Muribaculaceae bacterium
TTCCATTTGTTCAAATTCTATTGTTCTAAAAATAAAATTTCCTGGAGTAATTTCATTTCTAAAAGCTTTACCAATTTGCGCAATACCAAAAGGTACTTTTGTTCTCATACTTCTTAATACATTTAGAAAATTAATATATTCTCCTTGTGCAGTTTCTGGTCTTAAATAAATAACATTTTTATTCTCATTAATAACTCCTCTTGAAGTTTCAAACATCATATTAAATTCTCTTATTTCAGTAAAATTAGATTTACCACATTTAGGACAAGTTACATTATTATCTTTAATAAATGAGATCATTTCTTCATCAGTTAGTAAATCAGGATTGATTTTATCACTAAACTCTTTAATAATAGTATCTGCTCTATATCTACTTTTACAATTTTTACAATCTATTAATGGATCAGAAAACCCTTGAGTATGTCCAGATGCTTCCCATACTTTAGGATGCATTAATATATCAGCATCTATTTCATAAGAATTATTATTTTCTTGAATAAATTTTTTTCTCCATGCTTCTTTAATGTTATTTTTTAATCTTACTCCTAAAGGACCATAATCCCAAGTATTAGCAAGTCCTCCATATATTTCACTTCCTTGAAATATATATCCATATTGTTTACAAAAATTAACTAGTTTTTCCATATTTATTTCTTCCAATTATATCATCCTTCCTTAAAAAAACTCCCAGTAATATGTAGGGACGAATTAATTTCCGCGGTTCCACCCTGCTTATTCCTAAGAATCTCTTTTATTATATAGCTCTAGATTTTCCATATCCGTCATCACTTTTATATGTTTCATTATATAATAATATTAAATAAATATCAATAAAAACACTTATAAAAGTGTTTTTAAAAATTTTTTGCTATTTAAATATAATCCAGTATATCTATCATAATATTTATCCATAAAATAATTGATCTCATTTATTACTTTTTCACTAACGTTTAATTCAGAAACACTTTTTATTTCTACATAATAAAACATTCTTAACATTTTAATAGTTTTAGAATCCACTATAAATTCATTTGTTAAACATTTCTTACAAATATATCCTCCGGCATCACCATCAATCGTAACTATACTTGTAGTATCACCACATTTAACACATGAATCTAAATTTAATCCTACACCTAAATAATCTAATAATTTAATTTCTAATATATTAGTAATTACCATAGGATTCAATCCATCATTTATTTTTTTTATAGTATCAGTATAAAGTATAAAAATATTTGAATCATTGTTTTGTTTTACTACTTGATGAATTAACTCAGTTATATAATTTAAATAACCAATTAATTTTATATCTTTTTTTATAAAAGACAAGCTATTAATAACATCACATGATATTAAAGTTGAAAGTTTATTTTCTTTATAATAAATATTAAAATACCCATATGTAAAAGTTTCAGTAAAGACTCTTAACTTACTTTTTATTGATTTAGCTCCTTTAGCAATTACCCCAATTATGCCATGTTCTAAAGTAAATATATTAATAATTTTAGATGATTCTCCATATGGTGTCTCACTAAGAACTACACCTTCAACTTTTTCTATCAACTAATCACTTCTTCTTTCGTTTATATTCAATATAATATTCTATTTTTCCTGTTTTTTTAAATAAATCCCATGCAGCCTTTTTATCCATAAAATAACCCAATCCTTTCACTTATATATTGGGTTAATAATTTATTTTTTATTCATAATCTTTAAAACCTAATTCACTTAAATATTTTTCTTTGTTTCTCCAGTTAGAAATAGTTTTAACATAAAGTTCTAAATACACTTGTTTTCCTAACATATTTTCCATATCAGATCTAGCTCTAGTACCAATTTCTTTCAACATTGATCCGCCTTTTCCAATAATGATTCTTTTTAAAGAATCTCTATCCACAATAATATCTACATTTACTCTAATAATATTATCTTCTTCTTCAAATAATATTGTATAACAAGTTACGCTATATGGTATTTCTTCTTCTGTTAATTCAAATATTTTTTCTCTAACTAATTCACTTAACATAAATTCTTTGCTATTACTAGTGATTGAATCATCATCAAAATACTTAATTTCATCTTGTAAATATTTTTTTATTACACTAATTAATCTATCTGTATTATCATTTTTTAATGCTGAAACAGGAACTATATCAGCAAATGGAAAATAATCTTTATATTCAGTAATTTTAATTAATATTTGTTCATCAGTTAATTTATCTATTTTATTTAATACTAAAATTACTGGACATTCTGAATGAGTTAAACTTTCTAAAATAAATTTATCTCCTTTTCCAAAAGATTCACTTGCATCAGCTAAAAATAAAACAACGTCAACATCTTTAGATAAAGAATTAGCTTGTTTATTTAAAAACTTCCCTAATTTATTTATTGGCTTTTGTATTCCTGGAGTATCAACAAAAACAATTTGATATTCATCTTCATTATATATACCCTGAATTATATTTCTTGTAGTACCTGGTTTATTAGAAGTAATAGCTATTTTAGAATTAATAAGACTATTTAATAACGTACTTTTACCAACATTTGGCCTTCCTATTAAACTAACAAATCCACTCTTCATAAATAACCTCCCTATTTAATAAAATCTATAATATATGGAATATAAATAAACATTCCAATTATTGCCGCAGTTAAAGCAAGAATAAAAACTGCACCACTAGCTGTATCTTTCGCAATTTTAGCTAAAGGATTACGCTCTAAAGAAATAAAATCAATAGTGGCTTCAAAAGCTGAATTTATTAATTCAGATGCTAACACTAATCCAATTGCTATACTAATAAATAACCATTCTACTTTAGTTATTTTAAAAATTATTCCAAATAATATTACCATAAAAGCTATTACAAAATGAATAATCATATTTTGTTCATTTACTAAAGTATAAACAATTCCTTCTACAGCATATTTAAAACTTAATAGTAATCTTTTAAAACCCTTTTGTTTTAATTTATCTCTTGATATTTTGTTCATTTAAAATCAGCTCCTGCAAAGAAAACATTTCTTCTTCATCTTTTTTATCAATATGATCATATCCCAATAAATGTAATAATCCATGAACACATAAGAAAGTTAATTCTCTTTTTTCTGAATGACCATATTTAATTGCTTGTTCTTTCATCCTTGGAATACAAATATATATTTCTCCCAATAATCTAATATTTTTTTTATTAATTATATCTTCATTATCTTCTAAAGCAAAAGAAATAACATCTGTAATATCATCTATTTTTCTATATGTTTTATTAATTTTTTGAATATCTTTATTATTAACAAAAATAATAGAAAAGCAACATCTCTTTTGTTTTAATTTTTTTAATGTATACTTAAACACCTTATATAAATATTGGTAATTATCATATAAGTTATTATCCTCTATAGAAATATTAGTCATTAAAACCACCAAATTCCATATAATTTTAGAAAATATAATGCTATCATAGCAATAATTAATAAACAAAGCAAATTATAAATGAAATCTTTTTGAAATAAGCCTGGTAAATGTTTCTTAATAGCACTTAATGCTATAAATATTAGGAACCCTAAAACACCACCAGAAACATTTAAAATAATATCATCAACATCAAAAGCTCTTCCTATTTTTAATTGAACTAATTCAATAGTTAAAGATGTTATAAGTGTAATAATAAAAATAGTGCTTATTTTTTTTGCTTTTACATATGATGAAACAAAATATCCAAATGGAATAAAAATAATAATATTACATAAAACATTACGAAAAAATGCTTCACTAGTTAAACTATGTCTTAATATTTCAGTAAATGGTACCAAATTAACTCCAGATCCACCAATTTCTGTATTAGTAACTAATTCAAATAAAAGTAATATATATATTATAAAAAGCAAATTAAATATTTCTTTATAAAAACAAAATTCTGCAGTACTATTCCTTAATTTAAATATTCTTACAACTATTATTACTACCAAAAATATAGTAAGCATTGGCCAAATGTTTTTTATAACCTCTAAAAAAGTATTATTTATCATAAAAATACCCCAATTCTTTTAGATTATTCCACTACAGATATAATTTCTTCTGTAGCATAAAAAATCTCTAATTCCATTGTACTATTATTCACTTCATTTTTCAAAACTTTTTTATACATAATTTTTTCTTTTTCTACAAAATTAGTTTTAAACTTACTATCTGCTAATTCTATAGCCTTATTTAAAGCCTGTTCTTCATTATATTTTTTCTTTTTTATATTGACTTCATATTCTGTATCAACAAACAATTTTATATTAAATAAATCCAGCAATTCTTTTCTTTTTACTTCATAATATTTATATTTACTTTTAAATATTTTGTTAATGATATTTCCATATTTATACGATATATTTTTTCTTTTATTATTAGTAATTATTTTTTCTTCATAATTTAAAGGTAGTTTTATATTAACTGTATACCAAACTTCTGCATATATTAATCCGCTTGCACAAGTTTTTATTTCATTAATATTTCCACTTATTAAAATATCACTTTTTTGAACAGTTTTGTTTTTTTCTACCAAGACTTCCCCTTTCGAAGCAATTATTTTAGTAATTATTCCATCTTTTAAAGCAATAACATTACAATATTCTTTTTCATCTTTAATATCATTTATAATTCTTTCTTCTATATATACTTTATATGTCATTCCAATGTTTTTAATTTCTATCCACTCAATTTTAGATTTATATTTAGCTAATATTTTTTGTTTTATTTTTTCTAATTCTTTATATGATTTTTTAAATGAATATTTTTTTATGTTATCTTTTTCTAATTCAGTATATATTATATCTTTAATTTTTTTATTAGAATGAATTACTTCTACTGATACAATAATATTTGATAATAAAAATAATAATATTATAGATAATAAAAATGATAATATAATTATTATATTTTTTTTAAAATAATTAATATATTTTTTAGCTCCATAATATTCTAAAATGGAAAATTTATAATATCTTAAATTATTACTAATTTTAATATAATCATCATAACTTATTACTATAGTAATTTTCTCATTATCTATATAATTAATATTAAATAATTCTACATTATAATCAACACACTTTTGTATAAGTCTATTATAATTATATCCTTCAACTAAAACTTTTACTTTATTCATATTTAAATTCTAAATTATTAATTATTCCATTAACTAATAATTCATGACTTCCTATTTTTTTTATCAAAAGATCTATTCCAGTGATTTTAATATTAAAATCACTAAAACTAACTAATATAATATTATCATTAAAATTAATTAAAGTATCATAATTAAATAAATAAATATATTTATCATAAATACTAATATAATATTTTTTATCATATAAAAAGTTTGTTAAACTATCCTTAATATTCATGTAGTCACCTATTAAATTATATTATAAAATATGTCCAATAGAAGTCTAATTCTAAAATAAAATTAAAAAAATATGTACTTCTACATATTAATTTAATTTTTTTCTAACTATTTCATTAACAACTGACATATCTGCTTGACCATTAAATTTTGGTACCAAGTTTTTCATTAAAAGACCAATATCTTTTATACCGGAAGGATTTACTTCTTTTATTGTATCATCTATAATTTTTTCGATAGCTTGTTGATCCATTTCTTCAGGTAAATATTTACTTAATATTTCAACTTCTTTTTTTAAATCATCAGCTAAATCTAATCTATTATAAGATGTATATTCATTAATAGAGTCTTTTCTAATTTTAACTTGTTTTTTTAATACAGATATTATTTCATCGTCAGATAAATCATGCTTCTTACTAATACTTTCTAATTGAATAGAACTTTTCAACATTCTTAATACTGACAAACTAAATTTATTTTGTTCTTTTAATGATGTTTTTAAATCATTATTAATAATTTCATTTAATGTCATACATTACCTAATCTCTATTATGTTTACGTGCATTTTTTATTTGCTCTTTTTTTTCATTACGTCTTTTAACTCCAGGTTTTTCATAATGCTTTCTCTTTTTTACTTCTGAAGGGATTCCACTTCTGGCAACTTTTACTTTAAATCTTTTTAAAGCTCCATCAACATTTCCATTTTTTACTTCAACTCTAGTCATAATTATCCCTCCCTTCATTTACAACAAAAATTATATCACTTATATTATTTTTTTACAATAAAAAACTAAAAATTTATGTTTCGCTTTCTAATTCTTTAATAATATTTTCATTAATCTTATTAATTGTAGTTCTATTATAAGCATAATTTGCAAGCATAGCTAACATTAAAGAAACAAAAATTAAAAAAAATGAAAATAACATTGTTGTAGCAATAAAACCTTTTTTATTCATACTAGTCACCAATTATATTATAATATAATTTATTAAAAAAATATATTGTTTTCGTAATTTAAAAAAGAAAGAAATATATTCTTTCTTATAAAATAGTTAAACTATATATTTGATTTAAATAAGTTCCAAATAATATTCCTAAATTTTGTATTATTTTTACTACACTACTTAAAGCAAATATTGTTAATGGTAAGGTAATTATAATTGCGGATATTAATATTATCTTTTTAACATCTTTTGCCACTATAAATCATCCTAATAGCTGTACCTAAACTTCTTCCTAAATCTAGTAAAGTACTCAATCCTCTTGAAATGGCATTTAACATAGATCCAGAAATAGCTCCTCCTGATACGTTTATCATTTCTTCATTATTTATAATCATTAGCTACGACACTTATATGGTCTTAAGAAGCCATCTATTACTCCTATTAAAAATACTATTCCTGCTCCTATACCAAGCCATGCACCAGCACTTAATGCGCCACCATTTACGCTTAACATATTTTCATTATTTAATAATTCCATATTTCTCCTTTCAAATAATTAATTTATATATTTTTTTAATTAAAATTTCTTTGTTTTGATATAATTTAATATCTAATATTAAATTACTATAATTAAATTTTGAATTTAATTTAATTTCTTGATAATTGTTATATTTTTCATCATACATAACATCACTTATTTCTTTAACTTTAAATAAATACTTTTTATTATCTATTATAAAAAAATTAGTTTTCAATATCTTATTAGTTAAAGTTGGTTCTGTTATTACATATAATTCTTTATCTTTAATAATACCTTTTGTATATGTAATATCATATGTTTTAATAAAGCAAGTAAATATTAAAAAAGCAAGTATAATAATAGATACCATTATTTCTAATAAACTACCCTTTGGCTTTAAATATAATAAATATTCTTTTGTTTCTTTATAATTATACATATATAACTCTTTCAAATAATTTAAAATATTTTTTATGAGTTACATAGATTATTGTCTTATTCTTATAAATATTTAAAATGTCTTTTATAATTTCCTTTTCTAAACAATCTTCTACTTCGCTTAAAGCTTCATCTAAAATTAAAATACTACTTTTTTTAAGTAAACTTCTAGCGAGTAATAATCTTTGTCTTTCTCCCCCAGAAAACAAATAATTATCATTATCTATTGTAGTTTCCAATCTTAATGGTTTTTTGTTAATTACATTTTCTAGCCTGCATATTTTAATTACATTTTCTAAATAATTTATTGGTATATTTTTTCCTAATAATAAGTTATTTTTAATCGTATCACTAAATAAATATTCATTTTGAGATAAATATGTAATATTTTTCCTAATAGTGGATAATTGATAATCTAGGATGTTTATTCCTCCTACCAAAACATTGCCTTTATGACCGTCAATTAATCTAGCTATTATTTTACATATTGTACTTTTACCACATCCAGAATTTCCATAAAGCATAATATGTTCATTCTTATTAATTTTAATATTTAAATTTTGAAGACATTGATGATAATTGTTGTACGAATAATTTAAATTTTTTATTTCAATATCTCCATTTATAAATTTTTCATTAGAGTAACCTAATTTTTCTTGTTCAATTAATAAAAAATCACTTATTTTACTTATACTTGCTTTTAAAAAGTTAATGTTCGGTATTAAATCTATTAAATTTTTTATTGGATCAGTAATATATATAATAATACTATTTATCGTAATTAAATCGATAATAGTTAGTTTTTCTTTTATTACATAATATAAACAAATACTATTGATTATAAAAATACCAATATCATATACAAAATTTTTTAATATATTAATTTTATTCAAAAATATTTTAATATTAAAAGAATCTTTTAAATATCTAATAAATCTATTAGTAATAATACTAATAAAATAAGCATGCGAATTTAATTCTTTTATTGAAGATAATCCTTTAACGTTCTCAATAACATTGTTATTAAATTCTCCTTCGTATTCTATATTTTTTCTAACTTTATTATAAATAGAGTTAGAAAATGCATATGTTATTATAAAATATAAAACCAATACAAAACAAAGTATAAAACATATAGTTTTATTAATAAACATTAGAATACATAATGCAGATAATGCTAAACCAATATTTAATATAAATGTAACAAATATTTTAGAAAATAAATCTTTAATATTATTTAATTCATTTACTCTAGTTAATATTTCGCCAGTAGTTTTGGAATAAGCATAATCTAAAGGAAGCAATATCAAATGATTTAAAAATGGAATAATTATTTTAATATCAATATTTTTATTAATATAATTTTCATAATAATCTTTTAAATAATAGGTAATATTTTTTATTATATATACAAATAAGAATATAAATACGATTTTAGTAAGCATCTTTATATTATTATAATCGCTTATTATATTCAAACCAATTTTAAAATATAACCCACTTATAATACTAAAAATAATCAATAATAAATTAGAAAGAAAAATTTTTCTTGTTAAATACTTTTCACTTTTTATAATTTCTATAAAAGAATTAATGAAAGAATAATTATTATTAAATAAAGCTATTTTAGTTTTAGGTATAACAATTAATATTTTATTATTAAAAATTTTTTTATAATCTTCAAAAGAATATTTTTTAAAACCACGACTTGGATCCATAATAGTTATGATTTTTCTTTTTAAATCTATTTTATATACAACTACAAAATGTAAATAAGAATTATTAATTATAACATTTGATATAAATGGAAGATTTAAATCGGAAGATATTAATTTCTCAAAATCTATATTATATCCCAAAGTATCAAACCCATAATTTTTAGCTGCTTCACTTAAATGATACATAGTGGTACCATTAGAATTTGTAAAAGTATCACTTTTTATTTTTTCTAATGGAACATATCCTTTATTATATTTTATTATGCTTGATAAACAGCATGAACCACAATCTTTAATATCGTTCTGTAAAGTACTAACTTTTCTTATTTTTTATCACTCCCTTCATTACTTATTTATTTCATGAGAGGGTTATTTCCTTTTTTATTTTTTTATTTTTTTCTTCTTTTCTTCTTTTCTTTTTTTCTATCAATTTCTATTTTATTAAGAGTGTTTTTAACAACATCTATTACTTTAATATCATCTGTTCTAATATTCGGGAAAGCTTTTAATAGTCTTTTCGGAGTAGTTTTTATCTTTTTAAAACTATCTTTTACTAATGTTTCAATTGAAATAATATTAAATTTTTTCTTATTTTTTGTTGAATTAACAATATCAATTCTTTTCTTTAATCCAAATGCCTCAGTAATTGAATAAATGCAATCAATTAAAAACACTATTAATAAAATAAGTGAAATAATAAATATTGTCTTTATATCCAATGATAATAATAATCTCATAATTAATGGGTGAACAAAATAAATTACTAATACTGCCCCAATTCCAAAATAAAGAGTGTTTTCTAGACATATTCTTCCATTAAGATTATATTTTTTTGTAGAATAATCCCACCATTTATTATGGAATATTTTTTCTAATACAAAACTTATAAAATATTCTAATATTGAAGCAATAATCATAGAAAAAACAAATATTATAATTGGATCATTATGATATCTAAACAATAAATTAAAAATTAATAATGCACCTAAACCATATATAGGACAGTATGGTCCATATAAAAAACCTCGGTTAACAAATTTTTTATTTAAATAACTACAATAAATAACTTCGCCAATATAACCTATAATACTATAGATAATAAATATAAGAAATAATACCCAAAAAAAATTATACATATACTTACTTCTCCTTTAATACTTAATAAGTATATCATTATTATACTCAAAAAAAAAGATACTATTGTATCTTTAATCTAAACAAGTAGTTCCACTACATGTTACTGTACCATTAGTCCAATCGGTAATATATTGAGGTTCTTCTTCAGTTCCATTATTCCATTTAAATGGATCTCTTGTTCTTCCAACAAGGTTCATAGTCAAATTAGTACCACCTGCAACTCTAAATGCCCCTTCTCCCATATTGACTACTGAATTAGGAATATTAATAGTTCCAGTTAAACTAGTAGTTCGAAAAGCAAACGCGCCAATGGTAGTTATAGTGTTTCCAAGTGATAATGTATTTAATAATGGTGCTGAACATCCTTCTATAGTTTCAATACCATCTGAAATAGTAAGT
>CAYNLX010000027.1:0-10352 GCA_964398265.1 uncultured Muribaculaceae bacterium
TATTATTTTTATTATTTATTATTGTAAGAAGAAGAAAAAAAATACTTTACTTACTATTGATACATTGGTTCCTTATTTAATACTTGGTCAAGCAGTTGGAAGATGGGGTAATTTTATTAATATGGAAGCTCATGGACCTCTTACAACGCTAGCACATATGAAAAGCTTACATTTGCCTAATTTTATTATAGAGGGAATGTATATTAATGGTTCTTATTATATACCGACATTTTTATATGAATCTATATGGTGTTTACTTGGTTTTATTATATTATTAATTGTTAGAAAAAAAGATAAATATAAGCATAAGGGAATTTTATTATGTATATATTTTATATGGTATGGTATAGGAAGATTTTTTATTGAAGGATTTAGAACTGATAGTTTATATTTGGGAGTATTTAGAATAAGTCAAATTGTTTCTATTATTTTAATATTAATGGGAATACTTGGTATTATATGTATATTAAGGAGGAATAATAAATGCAAAAATATAAAGTAGTTATAATTGGATCTGGTATAGCAGGAATGAGTGCAGCTATATACTTAAAAAGAGGGGGAATTGAACCGGTAATAATAGAAAATAATGTTCCGGGAGGGACATTAAATGTTATTCCAAATATTGAAAATTATCCTGGATATATTAATGTGTCAGGGCCTGATTTGGCTATGAATATTTATAATCAAGTAAATAATTTGAATATTAAGTATATTTTTAGAAATATTTGGAAAATTGATTTAGAGAAAAAGATCATAGATGATGATATCGAATTTGATTATTTAATTATTGCTACTGGCAGAAGACATAGATTACTTAATTTAGATAATGAGGATAAATTATTAGGAAGAGGTATTAGTACTTGTGCATTATGTGATGGGGCTTTTTATAAAGATAAAGAAGTTATAGTTGTAGGGGGTGGTTCTTCTGCTATTACAGAAAGTTTATATCTAGCGGGTATTTGTAAGAAAGTAACAATTATTCATCGAAGAGATAAATTTACTGCTGAAGATTATTTGATAGAGAAAGTACTTAATACTAAAAACATTAAAATTATATATAATACTAATATAGTTAGCTATAATATTAAAGATGAAAAGATAGTATCTGTTACATTAGATAACAAAAAGAAGGTTAAGACAAAAGGAGTATTTTTAGCTATTGGAAGTACTCCAAATAGTGAACTTTTTGATGTTAAGAAGGAAAACGCTTATATTATCACTGATAATAATTGTAAAAATAATTTAGACTTTGTTTATGCAGTAGGTGATGTTATTAAAAAGAATGTATATCAGTTAACTACTGCTTCTAGTGAAGGAAGTATTGCTGCTTCTGATATTATTAGAAATTATAAATAAATTATTTACTTTTACTTTTAATTATGTTAAAATTAATTTATAATATGAAAGGAGATAAGTTATGAGTTTAGGAACAATTATCATTATTATAGTAGCTGCTGTTGTTATATTGCTTGCATTTTATGTAATTGGTACATATAATAATTTAGTTAATGCTAGAAATAAGGTAAATGATCAATTTGCTCAAATTGATGTTCAATTAAAAAGAAGATCAGATTTGATCCCTAATTTAGTTGAAACAGTAAAAGGTTATGCAAAACATGAAAAGACAACTTTTGCGGAAGTTGTAAAAGCTAGAAACACTTATTTAAGTGCAAAAACACCTGAAGATGAAATGAAAGCATCAAACGAGATGACACAAGCTATTTCAAAATTATTTGCATTAAGTGAGGCATATCCTGATTTAAAAGCTAATGAAAACTTTATTCAATTACAAGGTGAATTAAAAGAAACTGAAGATAAAGTTGCATATTCTAGACAATTTTATAATGATAATGTTATGATTTATAAAAATAAAATAGAAATGTTTCCAAGTAATATTATAGCAAATATGTTTAGTTTTAAAGAAGAACCTTTCTTTGAAGCTAATGACGAAGAAAAGAAAAATGTTGAAGTAAAATTTTAGACTTACAATAGTAAGTCTTTTTTGATAAGGAGTTTAATATGAAAAAAATTTTATTATTAATAAGTTTATTTTTGTTTCCTTTTAGTACTATTTTTGCTGATTCAATAAATAGTATTAAAATGGATATATATGTTGATCCTAATGGAGATGCTAATATTACTGAGATATGGGATGTGGATATCAATTCAGGTACTGAAGGATATAAACCTTATTATAATATAGGTAATTCTGAAATAACTGATTTTACTGTCACTAAAAATACTAGAGAGTATACATTTGAAAGTGTTTGGGATATTGATGCATCTTTTCAAGATAAATCATACAAAAATGGAATTAATAGAATACAAAACGGAGTAGAATTATGTTGGGGTATAAGTAATTATGGTAATAATATTTATACTTTAAAATATAAGATTACTAATTTTATATATGGATTAAGTGATTCAGATATGGCTTATTGGACATTTATAACATATGATTTAAGTTTAAAACCTGAAAATGTATATATTAAAATTTATAGTGATTTTAAATACTCTGATGATTTAGATGTTTGGGGATTTGGTAATTATGGTGGAACTGCATATGTTTATGATGGCTATATTGAAGTAGCATCAAACGAAGAATTAGACACTAATGAATACATGACAGTTCTAATAAAATATCCTAAAGGATCTTTTGATACAACTGAAAATAGTGATTTAACAAAAGAGTTTGAAAGTTACTTAAACCAAGCACAAGAAGGAAGTACTAGTTATATAGTAGAAAAGCCTTCTTTGATTTCTAGTATTATAGAAATTATCTTTGAATATTTGTGGGTGTTAATATTCTTTATAATTATTATATTATCTTTAAGAAAAAAATCATCAAAAAGTGCTTATAAAGCAGGGGTTAATAAATTAAACAAAGATGTTCCTTTTTTTAGAGATATTCCTTGTAAGGGAGATATTTATAGAGCATATTATACTTCTTATTGTTTTGATTTAATAAAGAAAAAAGAAGATTTTTTAGGAGCTATTTTACTAAACTGGCTAAAAAAAGATCAAATAAAAATAATTAAGAAACAAAGCGATAAGTTATTGAAAAAGGAATCATCTTCAATAGTATTTGTAAATGTACAACCTACTACAACATTAGAACAAGAAATATATAAAATGATGAATGAAGCAAGTGTAGATGGGATTTTAGAAGAATATGAATTTGAAAAATGGTGCAAAAAGAATTATTATGAAATCCTTAATTGGTTTGATAAAGCTTTAAATAATGAAAATGTTAATTTAGTTATTGACGGTTCAATCAAGATAGATAATGAAAAAGTCTTAGGAGTATTTAACAAAAAAGTATATTCAGAAAGTCCAAAATTTATTGAAGAAGCAGAACAACTTTATGGATTAAAAAAATATTTAATAGAATTTTCTAATATGAAAGATAAAGAAGCTATGGAAGTAAAGCTTTGGAATGAGTACCTAATATATGCACAAATATTCGGGATAGCAAAAAAAGTTGCTGAGCAATTTAAGAAATTATATCCAGAACTTATTTCAGAATATAATTACGATAGTGTAATATTTATTCATGATTTTTCTTTCTCAGTAATCAATACTGCTAATTCTGCTAGAACTGAAGCTGAAAGAAGAGCAAGTAGTTATTCTTCTGGTGGCGGAGGATTTTCTTCTGGCGGCGGAGGCGGAGGTTCCTTTGGCGGTGGGGGCGGAGGCGGAGGCTTTCGTTAATAAAGTAGATTTTTCTACTTTTTTTATGTTAAAATATTGTTGGTGTTAATTATGTATATAGAAACTGATAAATATAAAATAAAAGTTATAATTGAAAAGAAAAAAATAAAGAATTTATATTTTAGAGTAAAAGAAGATTTGTGTTTATATGTCTCTTCTAATAACAAAATAAGTGATAAAGAAATAATTGGTATTATTAATAATAATATCAAGTCTATAATTAAAATGTATGAAAAAATGTTAAACAAAAAAACTGAAGAAGGTTTTATATATTTTTTAGGAGATAAATATGAAGTAAATTATATAGAAACTAAGAAAGTTTATATAGAAAATAATGTTATTTATACTATGGATGATGATAGTCTTAAAAAATATATGAAAAAGCAATGTATTATAATTTTTAATGAAAGAGTAAAAAGATTGTTATCTATGTTTGATGATATTCCAAATTTTGATTTAAAAGTTCGTTTTATGAAAACTAGATGGGGTGTTTGTAATAGAAAAAGTATGACTATAACATTAAATAGTGAATTAATAAAAAAAGATGTTAATCTAATTGATTATGTTATAATACATGAAATATGTCATTTTAAATTTTTTAATCATTCTTCTTTATTTTGGAATTGTGTTTCTCATTATTACCCATATTATAAAAAAGCTAGAAAATTACTAAATGATTAAGAATTATGATATAATTTAGATAGGTGATTTTATGGAAAAAATTACATCTTTAGAAAATAAAAAAGTAAAAGCTTGGACAAAATTAAATGAAAAAAAATATAGAGATGAGAATCAATTGTTTTTAGTTGAAGGTGATCATTTAGTTAAAGAAGCATTAAAAAATAATATAGTACAAGAAATAATATGTATAGATAATTATGATTTAGAAAATAATTTTGAAAACACATATTATGTTACAAATGATATATTAAGTAAAATATCTAATGTTCCTAGTAGTCCAAATGTAGTTGCAGTTTGCAAAAAGATTGAAGAAAAACAATTTAGAAATAGAATTGTATTAATAGATGGAATTCAAGATCCTGGTAATCTAGGTACAATTATAAGATCCTGTGTTGCATTTAATTTTGATACTATAGTATTAGGTAATAATACTGTAGATTTATATAATGATAAAACAATAAGAGCTACCGAAGGAATGATTTTTAATATTAATATATTAAAAAAAGATTTATTAAATTTTATTGATACATTAAAAAAAGATAATTATTATATATATGGTACAGATGTTAGTACTGGTTATGATTTAAATCAAATAGAAGTGGAAGAAAAAGATAAAATAGCTTTTGTAGTTGGTAACGAAGGATCTGGCGTAAGTAAAGAAATTCTTAATAAATGTGATCAAAATATTAATATTAAAATTAATAATAAGTGTGAGAGTTTAAATGTAAGTGTGGCAACTGGTATTATATTACATAAGTTAGGAAGTAAATAATATGAGTGAATTTGTTTATATAGGAAAAATAGTTAATACACATGGTATTAAAGGAGAATTAAGATTATTAAGTAATTTTCAATTAAAAAATAAAGTTTTTAATCCAGGTAATACTTTATATATTGGAAAAAATTATGAAGAAAAGAAAATTGTAACATATAGGCATCATAAAATATTTGATATGGTTACTTTTGAAGGAGTTAACAATATTAATGAAGTACTTTCTTATATAAAAATGCCTGTATACTTTAAAAGATCTGATTTAAATCTTAAGGATGATGAATTTTTAATTGATGATTTAATAAATTTTAATGTAGTAGAAGATGAAAAAATACTTGGAAAAATATCTAATATTAGTTATAATAATGGGAATGTTTTATTATATGTAAATGGAGAAAAATATTTTTATATTCCATATAATGCTAGCTATATTAAAAACGTTAATATAGCTAATAAAACTATAATAACAGAAAATGCTAAGGAATTGATTTTATGAAAATAGATATTTTAACATTATTTCCTAATATGTTTATTGATATATTAAATGAATCTATTATTAAAAGAGCAATAGAAAATAAAAAAGTATTTATTAATATTATAGATTTTAGAAAATATTCTAAATTATCTAATAATAGTGTTGATGATACTCCATATGGTGGAGGAGCAGGAATGGTTCTTAGATGTGAACCAATATTTGATTGTATTGATGATATAAAAACTTTTGATTCCAAAATAATACTTACAACACCTGATGGAGAAAAATATAATCAACAAAAAGCAATAGATTTATCCAAAGAAAAACATTTAATAATTATCTGTGGTCATTATGAAGGATTTGATGAAAGAATAAGATCTTTAGCAGATTATGAATTATCTATTGGAGATTATGTTTTAACTGGAGGGGAAATACCAGCATTGGTAATTTTAGATAGTGTTACAAGACTTATAGAGGGAGTAATAAATAAAGATAGTATTGAAAGTGAAAGCTTTAATGAAAATTTATTAGATTACGAAACATATACTAAACCAGCAATATTTAGAAATATGAAAGTACCAGATGTATTATTAAATGGTAATCATAAAGAAATAGAAAAATATAGATTAAATTCAAGAATTGAAAGAACAAAAAAAAGAAGACCAGATATATTGAAGTAGGTGATTTATTATGGCTAATTATTTTTTAACAAAAGAAAAAAAGACTAACTCTATAATCTATTTAGAATATGATTTAGACGGATATTCTTTTATGCCCAAAAACAACAAAAAGTATCTTGATGTTCAAAAAATAATTATAATAAATCCAACTTTAATAGATAAAATATTAACAATTAAATTTAATGTAACTTTTAAAAAATTAGCATACATGATAATGCTATTATTAGAAAGTGATGACACTACTGATGGGTTTATAGATATTGCATTAGACGAAATTAGTAAAACAAGGGGAATTGTTTTAAATAAATATCAAAAGTTTTTAACAAAGGAAAAAGAATTATTATTTCTAAATAAACTTAGAATGTTAGAAAGCCAATTAAGAATAAAACAAATACAGATTAATAGATTTAATTATTTAGAAAATAGCGAAGAAATAAATTTTGGAAGAGGAAAATAGTGTAGAATTGAGGATGCTTATGACAGAGGAATCAACAATAAATCAATTAAATAATAAATTAAAAAAAGCATTATTGGAGTATAATAATGCAGAAAAAAGAATAAAAAATTTTTTTAAAAATAAATATAGTATTGGATATAAAAGAAATAAAATTATAATAGAGAATAGTAAAGAAATAATTGATTCTACTAGAAAAGAAATGCTTCAGTATAAAGATAAAATGACATTATATTGTACCTTTAATGAAAAAATTATAATAGAAATATTAAGTAAATATATTAGCTTTATTGAAAAAAATGACTATGTATTTTTTGATAACGTGATGTTTGGTAATCTAACTGATTTTTTCTTAGTAAAAAAAGATTATGATTTAAATGAATTAAATAATATAGACGCTTTTTATGAAGCTATTTTACATAAAGATGTAATAGTAATAAAATCTATAAACGTAACAAATGATTTAGATAAAGTATTTTTATACAATGTAGTAATAGAAAATGATTTTCTTAAAATATTCAATAATTTATACTGTCAATATTTTGATTATATATATGATATTTTAGATATTATTTTAAATTATAGAATTAATAATTCTTTAGAAGATATAAATGATCTAGATATAAAAAAAATATTAGATTTGGTTATCAAACAAAAGAGCAAACAAAATGAAATAGTTATTGAAAAAAAATAATTACTATGTTATAATTTTATTGCTTCAAAGAAGTTTAATCCGCTATATTAATATATGATTAGATGGTTATATAAGTTAGAAAGGTGATAAATATGAATTTAATTGACAAAATTAATAAGAAGCAAATTAAAACTGATACTCCTGAATTTAGAGTTGGAGATACAATTAGAGTCGATGTTTGGGTAAAAGAAGGAAAAAAAGAAAGAATTCAAGCTTTTGAAGGATTGGTTACATCTAAAAAAGGTGGAGGAGTTTCAGAAACTTTTACTGTTAGAAAGAAATCTGCAGGAATTGGTGTTGAAAGAATTTTTCCAGTAAATGCTCCCACAATTGATAAAATTGTTGTTATTAAAAAGGGTATGGTAAGAAGAGCAAAACTAAACTTCTTAAAGGGAATGAAAAAAGAATTTAAAGTTAAAGAAAGAAATTAAGGTTAGCCTTAATTTTTTGGTAATATAATATGAAAAAAAGAGTAATTAAAAGAAAAAAATTTGAAATTAATATAAATGATATTATTTCACTTGCATTTATAATTATTATAGTAGTTTTTGTTCGTGTTTTTATTGCTACACCAGTTAATGTTCATGGTGGAAGTATGGAACCAACTCTTTTAGGAACAGAAACAATGTTATTAAATAAGTTTGATTTAGTATTTAACGATATTGAAAGATATGATGTTGTTGTTATAAAAACTGAAAACAAAAAATTAATTAAAAGAGTTATTGGATTACCTTCAGAAGTAATTGAATGTAGTGAAGGAAATATTTATATTAATGGGAAGATAATTAAAGATGATTATGGTATTGGAAAAACAACTGATTTTTCTAAAATAAAATTATCAGAAAATGAATATTTTGTTCTTGGAGATAATAGAGAAATATCTAAAGATAGTAGAATAATTGGTCCAATTAAAAGAGAAAAAATTTTAGGTACAACAAAAATAGTGATTTTTCCTTTTAATAAATTAAAAATAATAAAATAAATTTTATTATTTTTTTTATATAGTAATATAAATAAATACAGATTTTTGATATAATGAATGTGGAGGATTATATAATATGAAAACAATTATATTTGCCACTAGTAATGAAACTAAAGCAAAAAGATTTTCTAAAAAATTATTAGAGAATGACATAGAAGTTTTGTCACTAAAAGATTTAGATATGAAATTAGATATTGAAGAGAATGGTGATTCTGCAGTAGAAAATGCCATATTAAAGGCTAAGGAATGCTATAAGAAAACAAATAAGCAATGTATGGGTATGGATGATACTCTTTATATAGAAAATGTACCAGAAATTGAACAACCTGGTTTATATGTTAGAAGGAAAGATAATAGAGTATTATCTGATGATGAAATGATGGATTATTATATTAATTTAGTCAAAAAATATGGTTCAAATGGAAGATTAAATTGCAAATGGATTTATGGACTTGCTGTTATTAATGATAGAGGAGAATGTAATACATATTCATGGTCTAAAGATAATTTTTATTTAACAGATACTAAATCTAAAATTGTTAATAAAGGTTATCCATTAAATTCTATCTCTAAATATAAAAATAATAATAAGTTTTTTACTGAAATGACTGAAGAAGATAATAAAAAAATAAAATATAATGAGGATCATGTAGTAAACTTTATAGTTAATAATATTTAACTTAAAATAATAATAAAATTTTATTAACAAATGAAAAAAATAATAAAGATGGTGATTAGTAATGAATAAAAAAATCCAATTATTTAATATAAGTAAAGAAGCAACTATTTTTTTTAAGGGATTAGCAATTATATTAGTTATTCTAGGACATATGGGATATATTTATTTAGCTGGTGCTTGGGGAGTTTGTTTATTTTTAATTTTAAGCGGTTATGGAATAGATTTATCTTATATAAAAAATAACAATAAAGATTATTTTAAAAAGAAAATCAATAAAATATATTTACCTTATTTATTAGTTACAATTATTCTTATTATATATTATATATTTACGAGTGGGTTCCATTTTAGTAAAAAGATTATTTTATTCTCATTTTTAGGTGTAGATTTCGGATTGCTTTATGATAAAACTATGTGGTATATATCATTTATATTTATTGAATATATTATATTTTATTTTTCTTGTATTGTAAGCAAAATAATATTTAAAAATAAAAACAATATATTAATAGTTATATTAAATATTATATTTTCATTTTTGTTATATTTTTTACTTAAAAAGTATTCAATTTTTAATTCGGGAGCTGGAGCATTTTGCTATGTATTTTCTTTTCCAATAGGAGTTTTAATGTCTTGGCTAAGTAAAATATATGTTTCAAAACAAAGTAGAAATAATATATATAAAGCTTTTTGTTGTTTATGTTTAGTTTCATTATTTTATTTATATAATAATGTGGTATCTGATTTACAATTTATAATATTTGCTAATGTTTTACCAATTATGATAGTTTTATTATATGAATTAAAGATTATAAAAATTAATAATAAATATATTAATTGGTTTGGAATTAATTCGTTTGATATATATCTTTGGGAAGGCTTTATTTTAAATAATCGTATCTTTTGGTTTGGAGCGCTTAATAACAAGTATTTAATTGATACAATTACTTTTATAATTATAATAACAACATCTTATTATTATCAAAAAAAAATAATAAACCCTGTATTGGCTTTGTTTTTAAAAAACAATAAAATACTAAAGGATTAAATGAAAATTTACTTACACAAACAGAATGGAACATAAAAAAATTGAAGAATATGTTAAAAGTAAAAGCAAATAGAAATGGAAATCTTGAAATATTATCAGGATTTATAAAATGTAGCGATTGTAAAAGTCGGTAAAAATAAAAATTATTATTATTGCACTAACTATTTTAAGAAAAA
>CAYNLX010000028.1:0-9986 GCA_964398265.1 uncultured Muribaculaceae bacterium
GTGTCGCTGGTTCAATTCCCGCTGGAGCCACCATAATTTAATTAATAAAATATAAGCATTAGCTTATATTTTTTAATTTGAAAAATAATAATAATTGATTTTATTCCCCATAATTAAATTGAATGCTGTGAATATAATAATATGTAAAGTATTAATAAAATACGAAAACACTTCTTTTTTTAGTAGTTTTGTGGTATAATTTATTAGTCACGAGGTGAAGAGTATTATGTCATTAAAATCAAAAGGGGAATATGACAATATTGTTAAGGATATAAATAATAATGAAGAGTTTTTAAAAATAAATAATGAAGCACATCATGGTATTTCAAGATATACACATTCGGTTAGGGTTGCTAAGGTAACATATATAGTTACTAAATTTTTACATTTGGATTATAACAAAGCTACTAGAGCAGCATTAATTCACGATTTTTTTACTAATGAAGAAGTTGGTAATGATATTGATTCATCAAAAAGAATGTGCAAGCATCCACAGATAGCTGCTACTAATGCAAAAAGGGAATTTGGGATTGGAGCTTTAGAAGAAAATATTATTTCTTCTCATATGTTTCCTTTAACTCCTACACAATTACCAAAATATCCTGAAAGTTTTGTAGTGTCTTGTGCTGATAAGGGTGTGGCAGTATACGAATTATATAAATTTAAATTTAATACTTTGGTAAATGTTGCACTAATATTTATATTTAATATGATAACTATTCAAAAATAATGTATCTATTTGATACATTTTTTTATTTTTTTGATATAATGTACTTACGTCCTTGTAGCTCAGCTGGATAGAGCGACTCCCTCCTAAGGAGTAGGTCGGAGGTTCAAATCCTCTCAAGGACGCCATTTTTTAAATAAGATATTAATGTAAGTATATTTTATATTAATTTTTTTTTATAAAAAAATAATATGTTTTTAGATTAAGTGTATATATTTATTTTCCATATATTATATTGAAGGAGGAAAATATATGCATTATTGTAATAATAATATAAAAAAAGAAAATGGACTAGAGTTTAATAATAATATAAAATATATCTGTTGTTATAGTTCTGCTGGGACAAGAGGCCCAACGGGTCCGACAGGTCCGACAGGTCCAACAGGGGAAAATGGAACTGCTGATACAATAACAATTAGGAATACTACTACTGGAGAAGCTGGAACTTCTGCTCAAGTTACAGACGTTACAGGTGGTCCTAACCATGTGTTGGATTTTGTAATTCCTAAAGGTTTTGATGGAATAGATGGACCAATAGGCCCAACAGGACCAACAGGACCGAAAGGAACATGTGATTGTAGTTGTAAATCAAAAGGAGAATTAATAAAAAATGGTGGATTTGAATTAACAACAAATAACAAGCCTTGAAACATTGCTTTACCTGATTCATAAAGAGTAATTATTGAAACAGCCAATGGTCGAGTACATTCTGGAAATAAATCTATAAAAGTTAAAGATTTATCAAAAATTAGTCAAACAATAATTGCAACAGGTGATGAATGTTATTATGAATTATCATTTTTTTTAAATTCTGATGGTGATCAAACTGGTTTAACAGCAACAATTAACTTTATTACAAATTCTGGTAGTGTAATTGGAGGAACAATTAATATAAGAAAACAAGATATAACAACTTCAGCTAATAATTTTGGTTATTATAAGTTAATAAGCACGAAAGCTCCATCTGATACAATTTCTATAAAAGTTGAACTAAGCGTTATATCGGAAGGTAATCAATCAATTAATATTGATGATGTTTCATTATCAATAAAATAAAAAAAACACCATTTTATAAACTTTGTTTTGCATTTTATCATATAATATGATATAGTTATTTGTAGATTTAATAATTTAATTGTCTTTCTTATAAACAAATGGAACCAATAAAAGTTAAATCCAAATATATAAGGAGGATAATTTAATGCAAGAAAAAACTTACGCTGATAAAACTTTAGTTTGTAAGGATTGTGGCCAAGAATTTGTTTTCACTGCTGGTGAACAAGAATTTTATGATCAAAAAGGTTTTGATAAAGAACCTCAAAGATGTAAAGCTTGTCGTGATGCTAAAAAAAAGAATTTTGGAAACAGAAATTTTAACAGAGATAATAAGTAAAAAAACCACTTTAAAGTGGTTTTTTAATGTAATAAAATATTGTTATCGTAAAATTCTGGTTCGCATGTTAAATTAATTCTTAATGCTTTTAAAACTGTTAGGTCACCATTTTGAACTATATAAGTTGAATGTGCCTCACAAAAATTTAATTTTTCTATATTAGTTAATGCTTTTTCTATTATAGGATTTGTTACGGAGCATATACTTAAAGCGATAAGTACTTCTTGGAGTTGTAATTGATAAGATTTATTATTTAATCCTTTTGGTTTTAATTTAATTATTGGTTCCAAAACAGATTGACTTAGTAAGTCTACATTATCAGGAATTTTTGTTAATTCTTTTATAGCGTTTAATATTAAACTTGATGCTGGTGATAATAATTCCGTTTGCTTTCCAGTAATTATTTTTCCATTTGGAAGTTCCAAAGAAATAACGTGTTTATTTTCTTTTTTTGATTTATTTAAAGCAATGTCTACAACTTCTAGATAGTTTGTAGTTAAATTTAATTCATCCATTAACATTTTTATTCGTTGTGGAACATCTTCGTCTACTAATCCTAGTTTATAATCGCATAAAGAATTATAATAACGCCTTATTATTTCCTTATTAGCCGCTTTTCTTATAGTTTCATCATTAGTTATACATTTTCCAATTGTATTTACTCCCATGTCAGTAGGAGAAAAATAAATATCTTTTCCAGAAATTCTATTTAATATACTTTTAAGTACAGGAAATATTTCTAAATCTCTGTTATAATTAACGGATTGAATATTATATTTTTCTAAATGAAAAGAATCAATCATATTAACATCTTTTAAATCAGCAGTTGCTGCTTCATATGCAACATTTACCGGATGTTTCAATGGTAAATCCCAAACAGGAAAAGTTTCAAATTTTGCATATCCAGCATTTACTCCTCTTTTATGTTCGTGATAAAGCTGTGATAAACATGTTCCTAATTTACCACTACAAGGTCCGGGAGCATTTACAATTACCAATGGTTTTGTAGTTTCAATAAATGGATTTGCTCCATATCCGTATTCACTTACGATGATATCAACATCAACTGGATATCCTTTTGTATAAGTATGAATATACGTTTTAATACCATTTCTTTCTAGTTTCTTACGAAAATTATCTGCAGCTGTCTCACCTGAATATAAAGTAATTACTACGGAATTAATAAGTATTCCAAGTTCACGTAAATTATCTATTAATCTCATTACTTCAATATCATAAGTTATTCCAAATTCAGCTCTTTGTTTATGTCTTTCTATGTCTTTAGCACTAATACAAAAGATTACTTCTAAATCATCTTTTAACTCTTTTAACAAATGTAATTTGCTATCTAATTTAAAACCTGGTAGCACTCTAACTGCATGATAATCATCAAATAGTTTCCCACCAAATTCTAAATATAATTTATCAAACATTTTAATTCTTTCTTTTATTCTTTCACTTTGATATTTTACATATTTTTTATTATCAAAACCAGCTTTCATAATAACACCTTCCATATTAAGAATAGCATAATTTAATATTAAAATAAATAAGTAGTGTAAACAAAATAATAAAAGAACGGTAATTATTCCGTTCTTAATGCTTCGACTGGATCTTTTTTACTAGCTATTTTTGCTGGTAGATATCCACTTATAATTGTTAGAGATATATTAATAAATAAAAGAACAATCATATGAATAAAATTCATCTTTGCAACATTTGGTAAATCAGTTAATCTTTCTATTAATATGTTTATAGGTATTGTAAGCAAATAAGCAATGATAATACCGATTAATCCAGAAAATATTCCAATTATGAATGTTTCAGCGTTGAACACTCTAGTTATATCTTTTTTTCTTGCCCCTAAACTTCTAAGTATTCCAATTTCTTTTGTTCTTTCTAATACAGAGATATATGTAATTATCCCTATCATAATACAAGAAACTACTAGCGAAATTGAAGAAAAAGCTATTAGTACAATTGTTATGGCATCCATTATTTTGCTTGATAAACTTGAAATTGAACTAGCTAAATCAGTATATATAATTTTATCTTTTTCGTTTAAACTATTATTATATTTATCTAGTTCTGTTACAATTAAGTTTTTCGTTTTAAAATCTTTAGGGAAGATATTGATCATATTTGGGTTTTTATTCTCTCCTAAATATGTAAGAACACTTTCTTTTGCTTCTTCATTTTCAAAATATTCTCCAGTTAAAATGTTATATGATTTTTTTATTTGGTCTTTAACGATTTTAGAATTCTTATTATTATCCACTATTAAGTTAAATAAATCTTCAGTAAAAATTAATCCATTGTTATTTTCATATAGTTTATTATCTTTTTTTGATCTAATTATTCCTACAATCTTAATGGTTTTGGCATTTTTACTTTCGTAAAGTGATTTAAGATTCGTGTTATATTTATAATATCCATTATTTTCTAAATAATAATCATCATTGAAAATAAGCTTATATTCTTTATTAATAATTTCTTCAAATTTTAAATCTTTATTACTAGGAATTCCTAGCTTATATAATAGAGTTTCGTCTAATCGATTTTTACTATCTAGAAGAATAACTATATCATTATTATTTTTTGGATAATCACCTTTTAAAATATCAAAATTCTTTTTTAAATAATTATTATTTTTTATGCTTGGTAATGCTGGTAGAGTAAAGATAGACGAATCAATTTGCGATACTAAGCCTCCATTATTATTTAATAAAATGATATTTGTAATTCTTCCGTATGCAATAATATCAACGTAACTATCATCTATGTTTTCTACATAATCCACATATTGTGAAGTAATATTATTAGTATGAATCATTGTATTTGAAATATTTTTTAAAGGAATAATTTTATTATCTGATATATATTCCTCAGAATTCTTATTAGATTCTTCAATACTTTTAATGGTATTATCATCTAAATTCATAGCTGTTTCTGTTACTATAATTGGAAAAGTTGATAAAGTGTCTTTTTCAAATTTATCAATTTGTATTTGGAAACCATTTGATAAAGAGAGAATTAATGCAATTCCAATAATTCCTATTGAGGCTGCAAAAGATGTGAGAATGGTTCTTCCTTTTTTAGTAACTATATTATTAAATGATAATGCTAAAGCAGTTTTATATTTCATTGATGTCTTTTTTAAGGTGTATTTATATTCATCAATTTCATCCTTTTTAATTGGATTAGTATCATTTATTATTAGGCCATCTTTCAATTCTATAATTCTAGTAGCATATTTTTTAGCAATTGATTCATTATGAGTAACCATAATTACTAACTTGTTATTTGCAATTTCAGTTATCAAGTTCATAACTTCAATACTAGTTTTAGAATCTAATGCTCCGGTTGGCTCATCGGCCATTATTATATCAGGATTATTTAATAATGCTCTAGCTATAGCAACTCTTTGCATTTGTCCTCCGGATAATTGATTTGGTTTTTTATATGCATGTTTTTGTAGATTAACTTTTTTTAATACTTCTAAAGCTTCTTTTTTTGCTTTTTTATTACTTTTTCCACTTAAGGTTAATCCTATTTTTACATTATCTAAGACATTAATATGATTTATTAAATTATAATTTTGAAAAATAAATCCTACACAGTTGTTTCTATATGCATCCCATTCAGTGTCTTTAAAATCTTTAGTAGATTTTTTATTAATTATTAAATCTCCAGAAGTATATCTATCTAATCCGCCTATGATATTTAATAAAGTGGTTTTACCACTTCCTGAAGGCCCAAGAATACAAACAAATTCATTTTTTCTAAAATCAATAGATATGTTTTTTAAAGCTTCTTGTGTATAATTTTCTGTTTTATATTTTTTATTTATATTTTTTAAAGATAACATTGTATCTTTCCTTTCTAATATTATTCGTACACCCACATAAAAATATATGTGTAGTTTTCATTATATATTTATTTATATGATAAATCAAGGCTATAATAATTAAAAAGAATTGACTTTACCAATAATAAAAGATATAATTAACCCATAAATCGAAGAAGCAGAAGAGTAGGTTAGTTTTCTTATTTAAAGAGAGTTAGTACTTGGTGTAAACTAACAATAAGATATAATTGAAAGACACTGTTGAGAGTTTAATTGAAATTAAGTAAATTAAAACGTGTTATTAGCGTTATTAATAAGAGATGTCAGTTATGATAAGAAGGGTGGTACCGTGAATATTTTTGCCCCTTTGTGTGTCATAACTTTTTTTATTAAGAAAGGAAGAATTAATAAATATGGATGTAATTGAAATTTATGAAAAAAAGAAAGAACTATTAAATAGTGAAATTGAAGTATGCGGATGGATTAAAAATCACAGGAAACAAAAAGATTTTGGTTTTATTGATTTTTCTGATGGTACTTGTTTTAAAAATTTACAATTAGTTTATGATAATGAATTACCTAAATTTGATGAAATTCAAAAATTACATGTAGGGTGTGCGATAAAAGCAAAGGGATTATTAATAGTTTCAGTGGGAAATGCTCAGGAATTTGAATTGAAAATATCATCTCTTGAATTATGTGGCGATTGTCCAGAAGATTATCCTATTCAACCTAAAAGACATAGTAATGAATTTTTAAGAGAAAATGCAAATTTTAGGCCAAGAGTTAATTTATTTCAAGCTGTATTTAGAGTTAGAAGTGCTGCTGCTTATGCCATTCATAGCTATTTTCAAAGTAAAGGCTATGTTTATACAAATACTCCTTTAATAACTGGAAACGATGGTGAAGGGGCAGGAGAAATGTTTAAAGTAACAACTTTAAACATTGATAAAATAAAAGGCGAAGAAATAGATTATACAAAAGATTTTTTTGGGAAAAAAGTGGGACTTACTGTTACAGGTCAATTAGAAGCAGAAACTTTTGCGTTAGCTTTTAAAAGAGTATATACTTTTGGCCCTACATTTAGAGCAGAAAATTCTAATACTAAAACACATGCTTCAGAATTTTGGATGATTGAGCCAGAAATTGCTTTTTGTGATATTAATGAATTAATGGATATTGAAGAAGACATGATAAAATATATAATAAAGTATGTTTTGGATAATTGTCCTGAAGAAATGAAGTTTTTTGATAATTATATAGAAAAAGGCGTTATAGATAAATTGACAATATTATTAAATAGTAAATCAGCAAGAATTACTCATGAAGAAGCTATAAATATATTATTAAATGCTAAAGTTAATTTTGAAAACAAGCCTAATTTTGGAGAAGATTTAGCAACAGAACATGAAAAGTATTTAACTGGAGTTCATTTTAACTCACCTGTTTTTGTTACTTCTTGGCCAAAAGATATAAAGGCATTTTATATGAGATTAAACGATGATAATAAAACAGTAGCCGCAGTTGATTTTCTAGTTCCTGGAGCTGGTGAGTTAATTGGAGGCAGTCAAAGAGAAGAAAGATTAGATGTATTAACTAATAGAATGAAAGAATTAAAAGTTCCTGAAAAAGGTCTTGAATGGTACCTAGATTTAAGAAAATATGGTGGATGTGTTCATTCAGGATTTGGAATGGGATTTGAAAGATTGTTAATTTATATTACTGGGGTAGAGAATATAAGGGATGTTATTCCTTTTCCAAGAACTCCTGGTAATTGTGAATTTTAAGGAGGAATTATGTTATTAAAAGAATTAAAAAACCATGTAAATGAAGAATTGGTTTTACAAGGATTCGTAGATAATATTAGAGATCTACAATGGGTTCAATTTATTATTTTAAGAGATGGAACAAATAAAATACAAATTACTATAGAAAAATCTGATAAGAAAAATCAAGAAATGATTGATTTAGTAAGCAGGTTAACTTTAGAAAGCACTATTAAAGTGGTTGGAAAATTAGTTGAAAATGAAAAAGTTAAATTAAATGGTATGGAATTTATTCCATCTAAAATAGAAATAACTTCAACATCATTAGAAAATTTACCAATTAATATTAAAGAAAAAGAAGCACAATTAAGAGAAACTAGATTAGATTATAGATTTTTAGATTTACGAAGAGATGATAATCAATTATTATTTAGATGTCAAACTGATATTGAAAAGTGGATGAGAGAATATTGGTATAGTAATGAGTATACTGAAATTCATACTCCAAAAATCAGTGCTTCTTCAGCAGAAAGTGGAGCAGAAATGTTTAAATTAGATTATTTTGGAACACCTGCTTGTCTTTCACAATCTCCGCAATTTTATAAACAAATGTCTTTAGCAGCAGGTTTTAATAGAGTTTTTGAAATAAGTCAAGTTTATAGAGCAGAAAATTCTCATACATCATATCATGCTACTGAGATAGAAATGCTAGATGCAGAAATTGGATGGATAAATTCTGTATCAGATGTAATGGATGAAGAAGAAAAGTGGATTAAATATTTTATGACTAAATTAAAAGAAAAATATAGTGAAATAATTAAAACTACTTTTGGCATTGAGATAAGCGATGTGGCATCATCATTTCCAAGAATCGATTTTTATGAAGCTAAAAAAATTATGAAAGAAAAATATAATTATGAAGGAGCTAATCCAGAAGATTTTGAAAGACGCGAAGAAGAATTAATGTGTCAATATTCTAAAGAAAAATATAATAGTGATTTCATATTTATTACAAGTTTTCCTTATAGTGCAAGAAGCTTTTACGTAATGAAAGGTGAAAATGGAAAAACTGAAACATACGATTTACTTTTTAAAGGATTGGAAATTACTTCTGGAGCTCAAAGAGAGCATA
Organism: uncultured Muribaculaceae bacterium; assembly: GCA_964398265.1. Taxonomy (GTDB): domain Bacteria; phylum Bacillota_I; class Bacilli_A; order RF39; family UBA660; genus CAYNLX01. The sequence continues at coordinate 8,866 of CAYNLX010000028.1, forward strand.
GACCTGAAGTATTAGAAAAACAAATAAAAGAAAAAGGTATTAATCCAAAAGATTTACAATTTTATATTGATTTCTTTAAATATGGATGTCCACCTCATGGAGGATTTGGAGTGGGAATGGCAAGGATAATGATGAAAATTTTTGAAATTGATAACATTAGAGAAGCTTCATTTATTTATCGTGGTCCGACAAGATTAAACCCATAAAAGCAACTTATTGTTGCTTTTTTAGTGAAAAAAAAGTATAATTAGTTTTATTAAATGAGATGCGCCCATAGCTCAATTGGATAGAGCGTCCGGCTACGGACCGTAAGGTTGGGGGTTCGACTCCCTCTGGGCGTACCAAAATAAAAAAGACTCGAAATTATCGAGTTTTTATTTTTTTTAAGGATAGTGTGTTATTTCCGTAATTACAATTGAAATTATACCATTTATCGTTGTTAAAAAGAAAGGCTTCTTCCATAAAATCATTCATTTTTTCAAAATCAAATAATGTTTTTGGAAGATCATCATAATAAGCTAATTCACATTTAATGCTTTTATCTAATACAAAACATTCATTATCAGTTTTATTCCATAACATTGGTCGGTAATTATAATAATAATTATTAGGCTTTATAATTGATCCACTAAAATGACACAGTTGATTCTTTTTTGATAAAGGCATTTTTATTCTTGGATAAAACATAACATTTTTGTTTGGAAATAAATTGCTTGTTTCATTTAATAATTGAGATTTATATTCGTTTTCTAGAATCACACTTTGTATTTCCTCAATAGATTTATTTTTATAAAAATAATTAAATTCATCTTTTGAAATACCTAATTTTTTAATTTCTAATAAATATTTTTTAATAATCAAGTTTTTTAGTTCTTCATTATCGATTAATATTATTTCATTGGGTGTTAAAGTATACCAAAAATCTAAGACCATATTTTCGTTTAATGAATTCATAATACTACCTCTATTAAAAATTATAACATAATAAATAAAAAAAATTAAAAAAACACTTCCCATATTTATAAAAAGTGATATAATATTAAAGAACTTATTAATTAAGTTGTTATTCGAGAAGTAGCACAGCTTGGTAGTGCACTTGGTTTGGGACCAAGGGGTCGCAG
>CAYNLX010000029.1:0-3700 GCA_964398265.1 uncultured Muribaculaceae bacterium
ATAATAATCTTAAATAATCATATATTTCTGTTACTGTACCAACTGTACTTCTTGGATTTTTATTTGTACTTTTTTGGTCAATAGAAATACTTGGACTTAATCCCTCTATGGAGTCAACATCTGGTTTTTCACTATTTCCAAGAAATTGTCTTGCATAAGCACTTAAACTTTCTACATATCTTCTTTGGCCTTCAGCATAAATTGTATCAAAGGCTAAGCTACTTTTCCCGCTTCCGCTTACGCCAGTAAAAACTACCAATTTATTCTTTGGTATTTCTATATCTATATTCTTTAAATTATTTTCTCTAGCGCCTTTTATTATTATTTTATCCATACAAACCTCATTATTTATTTTATCTTTTATTAATCGTTTAATACATAAAATTATCTGCTAAGTTATATTATCACTTTTCTTTTAAACAATCAATTAAAAAGAAAGCTATTTTTGCTTTCTTCGTTGAAAATTAAATATAAATTTTAATATTACTCTATAAGGTAAAAATCTTTGAATAAATATTCCCATTTTATATTTTATTCCGGGAATTATTATCATTTTTCTTTTAAATAAATTATCTATACCATATTTTGCTACATAAGTTGATGTCATTCCTTTTGTATCAAATTCTCCGTTTGCTACTTTATTAAAATTAGTTTTTACTGGTCCAGGGCATAAAGCAGAAACTTGAATATTTTTATTATTTTGACGTAATTCTTCATTAATAGCCATTGTTAATTTTAATACATAATTTTTAGTAGCATAATAAGTATTTAAATTCGGACCAGCTATAAATCCAGCACTACTTGCTACATTTAGTATATAACCATCGTTCTTTTTAACCATATCTTGTAAAAATAACTTTGTCAAAATATGTACTGCCTTAATATTAACATCTATCATATTTAGTTCTTTATCCAAGTTGGTTTCATAAAAATTACCAAATAATCCAAATCCAGCATTATTAACAAGTATTTTAATGTCTTTGTTTTTTACCTTATTATATAATTCATATACTTCTTTTTCATTACCTAAATCAGATACTAGTATTTCAGTCTCAGATTTTATTTCTTTTTGAACTTTTTCTAATTCTTTTTTATCTCTTGCAACTAAAATTACTGAATAGCCTAAGGATCCCAAATATTTTGCAATATCTTTTCCTATTCCACTTGAAGCTCCAGTTACTAATGCATCCATTTTTAATATCTCCATTCTTAATTATTTTAGTTTAAGATCAAATAAAACATCTCTTAATTCCATTGCTTTTTCAAAATCCATTTTCTTAGCTGCATTATTCATTTCTCTCTCAACAATATCTATTATATCATTCTTTTCTTTTTTACTCATTTTTTCTTTTTCTATCTTTTTTTCTACTTCATTAGAAATTACTTCATTAATTGATTTTTGTATTGTTTTAGGAATAATATTATGTTCCTTATTATATAATAACTGAATTTCTCTTCTTCGACTAGTTTCTTTAATCGCATATTGCATAGCTTCACTAATATTATCTGCATACATTATTACATGTCCATTGGAGTTTCTTGCACATCTACCAATAGTCTGTACTAAACTTCTTCCACTTCTTAAAAATCCTTGTTTATCTGCATCAAGTATACATATTAAACTTACTTCAGGAATATCTATTCCTTCACGTAACAAATTTATACCCACAACTACATCGTATTTCCCTAAACGCAATTCTCTTATTATTCTTAATCTTTCCATGGTTTTAATTTCATTATGAAGATACGCTACCTTGATATTCATTTCTTTTAAATAATTAGTTAATTCTTCACTCATTTTAATAGTTAATGTAGTAATTAAAACTCTTTCATTATTTTCTATTCTTTTATTAATTTCTCCGATAATATCATCTATCTGCCCAGTTGAAGACCTAACTTCAGTAGTAGGATCTAATAATCCAGTTGGCCTTATTATTTGCTCAACAGTTTTATAATTCACTTGTTCTAATTCATAATCTCCTGGAGTAGCAGACACATATATAACTTGATTTATTTTTTTATTAAATTCTTCAAACTTTAATGGCCTATTATCAAGAGCACTTGGTAATCTAAATCCATAATCTACTAAAGTCTGTTTTCTAGCTCTATCACCATTATACATTCCTCTTACTTGAGGCAAAGTAACATGTGATTCATCTACAATTAATAAATAATCTTCACCAAAAAAATCCATTAAAGTAGTTGGAGTTTCTCCTTCTTCACGAAGTGCTAAATGCCTAGAATAATTTTCTATACCAGAACAAAATCCTGTTTCTTTCATCATTTCCAAATCATAATTCGTTCTTTCTTTTATTCTTTGTTCTTCTAGTAATTTATTGTTTTCATGAAAGAAAGTTAATCTTGATTCCAATTCATTTCTTATTTTCTCAATTGCTTTTTGTAGTTTTTCATCACTTGTAACAAAATGACTAGCTGGAAAAATTGTAATGCTTTTTTTGTTTGTATTTATTGCTCCTGTTAGTGGATCGAAAGTACATATTCTTTCTACTTCATCTCCAAAAATATCTATTCTTATACCTAATTTCTTTTCGTTAACAGGGATTATTTCTATAGTATCTCCCTTACATCTAAATGTTCCCCTGTGAAAATCTATTTCCGCTCTTTCATAGGTCATATCAATTAATCTATTTAAAATATCGTTTCTTGATACAACATCTCCGATATTTAAAATCAGCATTTTATTCCTATATTCTTCAACTTCACCGATGCCATAAATGCATGATACTGAAGAAACAACTATAGTATCCTTATAATTTAAAAGTGAACTTGTAGCCGAATGTCTTAATTCGTCTATTTCATCGTTAATAGAAGAATCTTTTTCTATATATGTATCACTTGAAGGAACATATGCTTCCGGTTGATAGTAATCATAATAAGATACAAAATATTCTACATGATTTTCTGGAAATAGTTCTTTGAATTCACTATATAATTGCCCCGCTAAAGTTTTATTATGAGCTAAAACTAAAGTTGGTTTATTTACTTGTTCAATAACATTTGCCATTGTAAAAGTCTTTCCACTTCCAGTTACGCCCATTAAAACTTGTTCTTTTTTCCCGTTGTTAATTCCAGACACTAATTCCTTTATAGCTTCTGGTTGATCTCCAGAAGGTTTATATTGTGAATGTAATATGAATTTATCTGCCATTTTCCTCACACCTTTCTTATTTTATTATGCTCCTTGAAAGACTTTCATTCGTCCCTATTTTCATTATTTTGCTGGTTAATAGTTAATTTTTGGCTTGGGGACGAATCAAAGTCACAAAAGTACTATTTAATACAGATTGTGATTAAGCCTTTTAATTAGTATATTTTATCACTAAAACCATCTAAAAACAAGGTAGCCAAATACAATTACCTCGTTTTCATTTTTTGTAAAATCCGTCCCCAAAAATTTTATGCCAATTTCATTAAATTTTTTCTATTAATTATTTACTTAAGCGCCTATTTTTCTGCATTTTAATTAACAATTTTATAAATAAAAAATTCTTTTTCAAGAATTTTCTTATATTCTAATTGCTGAGTCTGAAATAGTTTCTGATGTTCTTAAACCATCAATTAACGACTCTCTTTCATCTTTTAAATTAGCTATTTCTCTTCTTATTTCTTCTAATCGATCATCAGAAACTGACATCGTAGAATTAATGTTCTTTTTTATTTTATCTATCGTTTCTTTTTT